>CAZPYZ010000120.1:0-9592 GCA_964590215.1 uncultured Dehalococcoidia bacterium
GGGGTCGGTGACGGTGGCCACCAGGCGGCCGCCACCTACGTCGCGCACGGGCTCCTTCACGGTGGCACCGGCAGCGGTCACCTCGGCCAGCTTCGCCTCGATGTCCGGCACCTGCCAGTAGGCCACCGGCGAGGTCATGCCCTGCGGTCCACCGCCCGGCACGAGCCCGATGTGCTGGCCCTCGGCCTCGAAGCCGACGTAGTAGGGCCCGTCGATCTGCGGCGGGACGCCGAGCAGGGCGGCGTACACCGCCTTGGCCCTCGCGAGGTCGGACACGGGATGCAGCACGGTCTTGATTCCCTGGGTGGAAGAGCCGGTCATGGTCACTCCTGAAGTCTTGGGTCACATCGGCCCGGTGTGTCTTGTCGAACTTAAAGGCGAGCGGGAAGCCCGGAAACCGATGTGCCGGGCTGGCGGGCCGGGCCGACCGTGATCCAGCGCATCCCGTCGTATCCGACGTCGTTGCGGACCTCGAAGCCGAGGGTGTCGCGGTAGAAGGCCAGGGCGGCGTCCGGGTCGTTGTGCGGGAGGAAGCTCGCGTGGATGGTGATGTCCATGGCAGTCATGCTCGGTGGGCCCGGGGGCCGGCGCTTCTCGATTCCTGACCGGTCTGGTCACCTGTTTCGCCACGCAGGGCGGGATCCCCGCCGTCGCGCCCGCCGCCTGGGGCGCCGCTAGACGCTGGGCGGCACACCGACCAGCTCGGTGAAGCGACTGCTGAAGGTGCCCAGCGACGAGCAGCCGCCCGCGAAGCAGACCTCGTTGACGCTGAGGTCGCCACGACGCAGCAGCGCCATCGCGCGCTCGATGCGCCGCGTCATCAGATAGCCGTACGGCGACTCACAGTAGGCACGCCGGAATTGGCGGCTGAGGCGCCCAGCCGACTGTGCGCGCCGCGGGCGACCGCCTCGACGGCCAGCGGCTGCGCGTACTCCCGGTCGATCCGGTCTCGAACCCCACATAGCCGCGCGAGGTCGCTCAGGTGCTGCGCTGCGGTGGGTCTGCCGGTCACCTGCGCGATCGCGCTACGTCGCACCGGAGTGTTCGGACCCGGGCGGCAGGTTGCCGGTGGCTGGGTCCAGCGGCGGAATCACGACACAACAATATCCCTGCGTCGTAAGCGGCTCAACTCAGACGGGATCGCCGCCTCGGCCGCTTATTTTGGCAAGTGTAGGATAAGGCCCAGCCACCGGATTCGTCCTTGATCGGGCGCGGCATCCGAGGTTCGGTCACCGCGTGGGGTTCAGTGAAGGTGCCTACCTACTTAGCCAGCCAGACCTCCTCCACCTTGGGCATGTACGTCCGTCCCTCGTCCGCGGGGCCGTTGGGATAATAGCCCTTCACGTAGGGCTGCCAGAACATGACGCCGACGCCGATGCCGAGGGCGATACCCTGGTGGTGGTTCTCACTGATGTAGCGGATGGCGTCACGCACCATGTCCTTCCGCTTGGCCGGGTCTGTCTCGGCCCGCTGCCGCTGGACGATGGCGTTGAAGGCTGGGACCTCCATGCCGGAGTAGTTGGTGGGGTCCTTGACCGACGTGCGAGAGGCCAGGGTGCTGTCCAGGTCCGCGGAGTAGTTGCCGGACTGGAAGATGAAGAGCTGGTGCCTGCCGTCCCTGCGCAGGTTGGAAAACTCGGTGTGCTCCGTGGGTGTCAGCACCAGGTTGATCCCCACTTTTTTTAGCTGGGCCTGGGCGAGCTGGACGGCAGAGACGGACTCCTCCGGGTCGCTGGTGGAGAACCGTGTCTCGACGTCAAGACCGTTGGGGAACCCCGTCTCCCTGACCAGGCGGGCGGCCTCAGTGGGGTCGTACCGCAGGATCTTCTTCACCTCTTCCTCGGTGAAGAGGCCGGGCTGCCCATCGGCCATAGCCCACTGACCCCTGCCTTTGAAGAACGTCCGGTTGAACTCATCTCGGTCGATCCCCAGGCTCATGGCCTTGCGCAGGCGGGCGTCGGAGAAGAGGTAGCCTGGGCGTTCGTTCCAGATCAGGGACCCGGTGCGGTTCATGGGGTACTCGTACCGGACGGCGTTGGGGTTTGACCTGGCGAACTCGTCGCCCTGCTTCAGGCTGATGTCCTCGGTATACAGGTCCACCTGCCCGGTCTTGAACGCGGCCTGGGCAGCGGCCTCCGCGGGCACGAGGAGCTGGTAGACCTCGTCTATATAGGGGCGGCCTTCCTGCCAGAAGCTCTGGTGCTTCCTCCAGACGTAGCGGGTCCCCTTCTGCCCCGCTGTCTCGTCCAGCCAGTAGGGGCCGGTGCCGATCACTCGGGCGCCGGGGTGCCCTCCCTCCAACTCCAGCAACTCTCTGGGCAGGATCGCCATGGGCGCCCGGCTCATCTGGTGGACCAGGGGCACGAAGGGCTCCTTGTAGCTCATACGCACGGTGTACTGGTCGGGGGCCTCGATCCTCTCCAGCCCCTCGGTGGGCTCGGTGACCCGGGAGGCCCTCATCTTCTTGTCGGCGAACTGGCCGAGACGGCCCCAGTACTCGACGCTGGTTTTGACGTCGGCGCTGTTGAGCTCCCTTCCGTTCACCGGGGCGAGGTCATGCCACTTCACGCCCTTGCGCAGATAGAAAGTGAAAGTCTTAGCGTCGGGCGAGACCTCCCAACGCTCAGCCAGCTCGGGGATCATCACGGCCTCGTCCCACTTCAACTCCGGGCCGGTCTTGTAGTTCACGAGCCGGTTTCGGGCGTGGCGGGCGATGTAGGGGTCGCGGCCGGCGCCGGCCGTGGTGTCGAAGCTGGTAAAGTCGCCGCTCAGCCGGATGTTGAGCCGGCCGCCGTACCTTGGTTCCTCTGCGGCGCCGGGTTGGGTCCCCCCGGTCGCGGCTGGCTGTCCGCACGCGAGGGCAGCGAGTAGCAAGAACAGCGGGAATAGTGGCTTAAACATGTACACTCTCCTCCGTAGCAAAACTACGAAAGTGACGCGACTGGCTGGACCGCGGCGTACCGGCCCCGGAAATCCCACCTGTAGTTGCGGTCCCGGTAGGCCTCCTCCGGCATCAGAGAGGTCGTCCCCTTCTTGGCGAGCGCTTCCTCGAACTTCTGCCGGATCCATGGCTCCTCATCGGGGTACTCGATCTGGTCCCGCGCCCGGTCGGTTACGCGCTCATCGCGGCCGCCGATCTGGCGCAGGGTGGTGAGGGCGAGGTAGCGGGCTCCGGTGGTGCCTACGTTGAAATGCTGGTGGAACCAGCGGTTGGGCGGGGTGAAGAGGCTGCACTCATGCCAGGGTATCACGATCTTCTCCTGGCCCTCCTGCCAGATCACCGAGTACCCCTCTCCGGCTGGGATGACGATGGCCCGACCGGGGCCGTGGCGATGCCCCTTCTTGTACAGCCTTGGCTCGAAGACCGACATGTGGCAGTGCATCTCGCAGTTCGGGAACTGGATACGGAGGTGGTGGCCGCCCGCGCCGCGGCGCTGGTACGGTGCTAGGCGGTCCCACTGGTTCAGGCTGGGGAAGAAGTTGCCGAACCAGAGGTAGGGATCGCCGCCTTCGACGTCGTCGCCGACGTGCACGGCCTTCGCCTCTGAATAGACATCGTCCGAAGGGGCCGCGGGCTCCTCATACGGGTTGTTGAAGAAGAAGTCCGGGCTGGGATTCACCGACATCCCGACGGGGAGGAAGTTGTAGTGGAGCAGGCGCACGGGCGTGTCGCCTCGGGTATTGCTGAACTGGTGATAGTAGTTGCGGGGGAGAAGGAAGAGGCTGTGGGGGCTCCACTCAAAGCTGCGCCGGTCCTTGTCGTCCGCGGCGCGCCAGATGGAGGTAATGCCGGTCCCTTGCAGGACGTAGACCGCCTCGTCCATGGCGAACTTGAAGGGTGGCGTCGTCTCACCGGGCGGTACCTCGCTGACGCGGCATTCGTTGACCCCCTGCATTCCGTCCAGTTCAATGAAGGCGGTGAGCCGCCCCTGCAACTTCCACATGCCGAGCTCGATCGTGCGGCAGTCCTCGATGTAGTACCCCTTGTAGACGGGCACGCCCTGGGACTCCATCCAGATGTCGTAGGTGTAGCGGGCACGCCCGCCGTTTGGAGAGCTGATGAAGGGCTGCTGGATCATGAGGTCCTCCTGAATGTGGTGCCTTCCCTGAGGTGGTCAATATTCCAAATTCGAGACACTTGTTAAGTGTGGCTTAACACTAGCCAGGTGAACCTGAAGGTCCGACCGGCAACTCGGTGCGTAGTCAGTAGTGCGTGGTGAGGCGGCTCACCTCCCGACGCCCGCCCTACGCACTTTCTATCACGCACTACGGACGCCTGAGGGGCGAACGAAATTTGCATCACAGCCCTCCTAGGCCGCTAACGATCCCCGACCAGAACAGGCTCGTGCCAGGTCCGGTCGGGACGTCGTACTTCCGCGCGAATTCCAGTGTCCCGTCCTCCATGACTCGAAAGAGCGCGAGGCTGGCCGGCACGTCACCCAGCGCCGCCTGGTTCCCCACGACCAGCACCCGCCCGCTCGGGTCCAGCGAAAAGGTCCGCGGCGTCACCCCTCGGGTATCCTCGTTCTGCACCCGCACCGGCTCTCCCGTCTGTTGGTCGATCCGGAACACTACGATAGTATTCTCACCACCTGGCCTGATCCGGCCCGACTCGTCCGCCACGTGGCACCGGTTCGCGGTGTACACCACATGGCCGCGCGGGTGGACACGCACCGTCCCCAGGGCATGTCGGGGCCGTCCATCCATTCGGTCCAGCGTCTCCTTCGCGAACAGCGCCTCCCCCGGCGGCATGGAGTAGACCTGCAACAGGTTCTGCTCCTCCAGGGAGAGGAAGAACCATGGCCGGGTGGGATGGAAGTCCAGGTGCCGGGCCTGGAACCCATACCCTCCCTTAGGCGCGATCGACGTCTGGTTCAGCAGCACGCCATTCTTGTAGCCGAAGAGCTTCAGTGCGCCGGGGTCCTCCTTGCGCGTGGCGCTCGGCGCGTTCCCCCGCGTCACCAGGATCACTCTCTGATTATCGGGAATCACCCGCACCTGGTGGGAATAGGTGCCGGTGTCGAGGCCCGCCGGCTGCTTCACCTCCGCCCCCAAGGTCCCATCAGGATTGATCCGGTGCACGGTGAGCCCGCTCGGCTCGGGGTACGCCGTCAGCATGTGCTCCCCCGGCCCGTCCACAGTGATGAAAACCGGCCGCGCAGGGAGGGCTACCGGCTCGCCGTGCTGCTCCAGCGCCCCCGATCCCGGGTCGATGCGGAACGCGGTTATCCCGTGCGCGTCGACCGCAGGCGAGGACGGCTCTGGCGGCGCCGCAAGCGACCGGGGCGTGCTGGACAGCACGCGGGTGCTCCACGCGACGTACAGGAACGGCTTGGAGGGATGCGGCCACGCCTCCTGCACGTTGCCCGGGAGCGTCACTAATCCAAACTGAGAAAGGGCCGCTCGCTCCGCGTCGACCGAGTAGAACCCGAGCTCCGCGCCTGAGCTTGCATACAAAGTGGCCACAGGTGTCCTCCTTCCCGTTTTAAAGCGTGACGGCTGATACGCAATACGTAACCACCCCTCCGTTCACGCATCACGCATCATGAATTACGTGTGTGCACCTATGACTTTACCTATAGAACAGGTGCGTCATGGAGGAACCACGGTGCCCAACGACATTAAATAGCATGGGCATGGGGTACAACAGCTGGGGGTGAAGGCCGGCCCCGATATCGGGTTCGTAGACCTTGTCCTCCAGCCGGAGCTGGCGGAGCGATGGGAAGCCTCGCCCGGCGCCAGGAAGTTTTCCTTCTATCTGCGCAAGGGCGCGAAGTTCGCGAACCTGCCGCCCGTCAACGGCCGGGAGGTCGCATCCAAAGATGTGAAGTGGAGCGTGGACACTTCACCCGGGCAGGCGAGTTCAAGGACAAGAAACTCCCGGCCGCCCAGTTCGGCTACTTCTTCGACGGCATGTCCGGCCTCGACACGCCGGACCCCTACACTGTGGTGTTCAGCTTCTCCGAGCCCAACGCGCCCTTCATCAACTATGCGGCCTCCGACATTACGACCAGGACGGCCACTTCAAGGACCTGCTGGTTGGCACCGGCCCCCACCAGGTGGATTTGAACGCCTCCCAGAAAGGCACCCGGTGGGTCTGGAAGAAAACCCCCACCAACTGGGACGCGGGCAAACCATAAATCGACTACCTCTCCCCTACCCCGATGCAGTTGTATGTGAACGCACGGCGGGCGCCGTTGAACGACGTCCGGGTGCGCAAGGCGCTCTCCCGGACCCTGGACCGAGATGAGTTCATCAGGGTGCTGGGCGGGGGCTGGGGGCTCTCCGGGGTGCTCTCCGGCCTCTTCAGCCAGGAGGAGATCAAGGAGATCCTCAAGTACGACCCGGAAGAATCCCGCCGGCTACTCGCAGAAGAGGGCCATCACAGCGGTCTGGCCGTCGAGTTCACCTTTTCGGCGCGCATCTCGCCCATCCGGAACTGCTGGAATCGCAGCTGAGGAAGGCCGGGATCCAGCTGATCATAAAGCCCTCGGACAACGTGACCGATTCGGCCAACCGGAGAAACGGCAACTTCTTCTAAACTGGACACCCGCGGCCGCCGCAGTGGGCGATCCGGCAAACTGGATGTACGCGGCGTTCCACCCGAACTCCAGCCAGAACTACAGTGAGCGCCAACGACCCCAAGCTCACGGAGATGCTGGAGGCGTAAAACGCGGAGATGGACCCAGCCCAGCGCCGCAAGATCCTGCGCCGGGCGGGGCGCTACATCAACGCCGAGGGTTTCTGGGGCCAGACCATCGCGATGCCGGACAACCGCTACCTCTGGCAGCCATACCTGTGGATGCCGCCGCCGAACTTCTGGCGGTCCGGGGAACGATGGAAATGGCCTGGCTGGCCAAGTAGGGGGGAGACGAACCCCTGGCACGACAGCCTGCTCGGCTATAAGGCGGGGCAGGAGACGCCGGCTACTCCACTCTGATCTCTAGCCCCACCTGGGCGAGCTGCTGGGAGGCGAGTTCGGGACCCGCGCTCGTCCGGCTTCTCCTGGGTCGGAGATGAGCCGGCGAAGAAGTGCGCCGCGGTAAGGCCCTCCAAAACCGAATGGGCTCCGGCCAGCTCCGAGCGCAAGGTGGACGCAGCCGGGCGCGGCCAGTAACCTTGTGGTCACGAATTCTTAAGAATCAGGATGGAACGCCGTGACTGCTTCAAAGATCATCTACACCCACACGGACGAAGCTCCTCTGCTCGCGACGTACTCGTTACTGCCCATAATTTCGGCCTACGCAGCGACGGCAGGGGTCGAGATCGAGACTCGGGATATCTCGCTGGCCGGCCGGATCATCGCCAACTTTCCCGAGCACCTGAAGCCGGAGCAGCGGATTGGCGACGCGCTGTCGGAGCTAGGCGAGCTGGCGACGAGGCCCGAAGCCAACATCATCAAACTGCCCAACATCAGCGCCTCCGTGCCGCAGTTAAAAGAGGCTATTGCGGAGCTGCAGTCGCAGGGCTACGCAGTGCCCAACTATCCCGATGCGCCAAAGACGGAGGAGGAGAGGGCCATTCGGGCTCGCTACGGCAGAGTTCTGGGCAGTGCGGTGAACCCTGTCCTGCGGGAAGGCAACTCCGACCGCCGGGTCCCCGCCTCGGTCAAGCAGTACGCCCGCGCTCACCCACACTCGATGGGCGCCTGGACGCCGGACTCCAAGACGAATGTAGCTCACATGACGTCGGGTGACTTTCGAACGTCGGAGAAATCTGTGGTGATGCAGGCGGAGGACTCTCTCAAGTTTGAGCTCACCCGCGCTGATGGGAAGACGACCGTGCTGCGGGAGTCCGTGCCGGTGCAGGCGGACGAGATCGTAGACGTTGCCGTGATGAGCGCTGCCGCGCTCCGCAGTTTCCTCGCCGAGCAGGTCGCTCGCGCCAAGTCCGAGGGTCTCCTCTTCTCATTGCACCTGAAGGCCACCATGATGAAGGTCCAGGACCCCATCATCTTTGGCCATGCGGTCCGCGCCTTCTTCCCGCATTTCTTTGCCGAATACGGTCAAACGCTGGCTGCCGCCGGCGGCGACCCCGATGAAGGGCTCGGCGCCATCATCAGCGCTGCCCAGTCGCTTCCCGAGGAACAGCGTGCCGCGGTCGAGGTGGCCATCCAGCGAGGCCTCGCCGAGGGTCCGGCCCTCGCGATGGTTGACTCCGACAACGGGATCACCAACCTCCACGTCCCCAGCGACGTGATTATCGACGCCACGATGCCGGCCATGATCCGCACCTCTGGTCACATGTGGGGGCCCGATGGCCGCGAGGTCGACACCCTGGCCGTCATCCCTGACAGCAGCTACGCCGGCATCTACCAGGTGGCCCTCGACGACTGTCGTGCTCACGGTGCTCATAACCCGGCCACCATGGGATCCGTGCCCAACGTGGGGCTCATGGCCCAGGCGGCTGAGGAGTACGGCAGCCACGACAAAACCTTCGAGATTCCGGCCGCGGGCAGCGTGCGGGTCGTAAACAGGGATGGCAAGGCTCTGATAGAGCACACCGTGGGAGAAGGTGATATCTGGCGTATGTGCCAGACGAAAGACGTCGCTATCCGGGATTGGGTGAAGCTGGCGGTTTCCCGCGCTCGTATCACAGGCGCCCCCGCCGTGTTCTGGCTCGACGAGACCCGTCCTCACGATGCCAACCTCATCTCAAAGGTAAAGAGCTATCTTCCCGATCACGACACCAGCGGCCTACAGATCGACATCATGGTCCCGGAGAAAGCGATCGCCTTTTCCCTGGAGCGCATTCGCCGCGGCGAAGACACCATCTCAGTGACGGGCAACGTGTTGCGGGACTACCTGACAGACCTGTTTCCCATCCTCGAGGTCGGCACCAGCGCCAAGATGCTCTCCATCGTTCCCCTGATCAACGGCGGCGGCATGTTCGAAACGGGGTCCGGCGGGTCCGCGCCCAGGCACGTGGAGCAGATCCTGAAGGAGAACCACCTTCGGTGGGACAGCCTGGGAGAGTTCCTCGCCCTCGCCGCGAGCTTCGAGCACCTGGCCCGGACGGCTGAAGACCGGCGCGCCCAGATCCTCGCCGACACGCTGGACCGTGCGACGGCGACGCTCCTGAACGAGAACAAATCTCCGGGCCGGGTGGTGAACCAGATCGACACCCGTGGCAGCCACTTCTACCTGGCTATGTACTGGGCCGAAGAGCTCGCCGCCCAGAAGGAGGACCTTGACCTCGCCCGCTCCTTCTCGCCGTTGGCGAAAGCGCTGAGGGAGAAGGAAGCCGTCATTGCCGAGGAATTTCTGGCCGTCCAGGGCACTCCGGTGGACCTGGGCGGGTACTACCGCCCTGATCCTGGCAAGGCTGACGCGGTAATGCGCCCGTCGAAGACCTTCAACGAGGCCTTGTCGATCCTCCGAGGTTAGTCAGGAGCACCGGGTCGATGCGGCCTAAGGGCGAAGACCCGCGCATGCTCCCTCATCGAACCTTGTTGGGACCGCTCGATCACGCAGGAGCGTTGTCTACTTGCGACCGGGATGAAACCGTCCCGGTGGATCACGGGGCAGCGTTTAGAGGGCTAGAAACACGGCCGGAAAGCCGGTGACACTGGGGCTGCGCCCCAGACCCCAGG
>CAZPYZ010000121.1:0-9588 GCA_964590215.1 uncultured Dehalococcoidia bacterium
CGAACCGGGTTCCAGCAGGATGCCGGCATCGTCGTCGTCAGTTGTGAAAGAGGTGCAATCCGGCAGTCTCCCAACGGCCTCTACGTCTACGACGATGATGGCCAACATGAAGTGGAGGTGGAGGGCCTCCGGGACGAGAGGATGGCGGAGTTGGACGAGATGTACCACGCCATTATCGAAGAGCGGCCGGTCCACCACGATGGCCGCTGGGGTATGGCCACCCTGGAGGTGATCCTGGCGATGCTGCAGTCGTCTCGGGAGGGACGGGAGGTCCGGCTATCGCATCAGTGCCCGGCCTGGGAGTGACGCGGGGGGCTTTCGGAGGACGCGACCAGTGTCCGGATAGAGCTTCTCCGGGGGCGTCACTCCGAGAGCTATGGAAGATTGCGACGCTGGCCCCACCTTAGCAGGCGAGGGTGCCTGCTCTACATTGTCGTACGGTAATCCGGCCTGCCTACCTCTCCATCCAGACGAAGGGGAACTCGGCCTTGCTCCCGAAGTGGGGGTGATAGCTCTTTACATGGGGCTGCCAGAAGGTGAATTTGGGTGGATAGATGAGGTATGGCGCCCAGGACATCTCCTGGAGCCGGATGGAAGCCCGCCGGATCAGGTCCTGCCGCTTGGCGGGGTCGGTCTCCCGTCGCTGGGCGAGGACGAGATCATCCAGGACCGGGTCGTTCACCTTGGAGTTGTTGTAGGAAGACCTGCTGTAGTAAGAGGCAAATAGCGTCGAGTCGATATCCGCCTCGGCGTTGCCCAGGCCGACCCCATAGTCGAGGTCGTAGTCGCCGGCATATTTGCGCTTGCGCTGCTCCTGGCGCTCCAGGAGCTTGAGGTTGATGTTCATGCCGACCTTCTTGACCTGGGCCTGCACCAGTTGGATCCAGGCCATGTTGGTCGGACTCTCGTTGTTCACGATGATCCATTCGAGGTCGACGCCGTTCTCGAACCCGGCCTGAGCCAGCAGGCGCTTCGCTTCCTCCGGGTCGTACTTGATGTACCGGCGCGCTTCCTCGGCGGTGAAGGTGTCGGGGAAGACGCCGGGCATGGACCACTTGCCCTTGCCCCCCGCCACGGTCCGCAGGATCTCGTCGCGGTCGATGGCGAGATCCAGGGCCTTGCGGACACGCAGGTCGTTCATGGGGCCCTTGCGAACCTGGGACACGAAGAAACGGAAGCCTAACGGATTGGTGTACTCGAACATGCCTGCCTGGGGATAGGTCTTCATCAGGTCCTGAGCCTCCCGGTAGCCCAGGTCCTGGACGACGTCAAGTTGCTTCGACTGGAACGCTGCAAGCTCCGCCGCCTCGTCACGCAGCACCAGCCACCGGATCTCGTCGAGATAGGGTTTTCCTGCGTCCCAATAATCGGGGTTCTTCTTGAAGACCCAGCGCGTGGTTTGCTGGGAGGCCCCTCGGTCCAACTGATAAGGACCCGAACCGAGGATACGGTCCTTGTAGTGCCCCTCCTGCTCGTAGATCTCCCTGGGCAGGACGGGCGTCCACTCGGAGGCCGCGTAGGAGAGGAACGGCACGAAGGGCTCATCGAAGCTCACCACCAGCGTGTACCTGTCCGGCGTCTCGATGTTCTTGAGCCCCTCGAACATCCAGCTCATCTGAGCTTGGGGCAGGTTCTTCTTCTCCAGCTCGCCCGTCCGCGTCAGGTACTCGTAGGCGAATTTGGCGTCGGCTGACGTCACTTCCCGTCCATTCAGGGGCGGTTGGTTTGCGTATTTGACCCCCTTGCGCAGGTAGAAGGTGAAACTCCTCCCGTCGGGCGCGGCCTGCCACCGCTCCGCCAGCCTAGGCTGCAAGATCATCTCCGTATGGCCGATGCCGGGCCCGCTCTTGAAGCTGAGGAGGGAATCATAGGCGAGGCCCATGCTGTCGCCCATGAGGCCGGTCTTCCCTGTGTAGGTGATGTCCCAATCGTAGGGGTCCTGATCGGCCCGGACATTGAGCTGTCCGCCGTACCTGGGCTCATCGCTCTGAGATGGCGTGGGCGCCTCCGCAGGCCTTCCGCAGGCGAGGATGCCCAACGCCAGTGTTGCGACAATGGCCCACCCCGCGTTGTGGGCCCGCCCGCCCACCCTCGGTTGCATCGCGGCTTGCGGCCATCCCGCCTTTTTTCGTGGTCTCTGCTCCGCCCGAGCCCGCGGCAGGATTGCGGGCACGCCCAACGAACGCGGGATGATGCGCATGCGTAATGCATGACGGGTAGTACGTGATTGCTCGTGTCTCATACCTCGCACCTCGTACCTGGCCGCCTATCGCGGTCTGACGATGACATCCACCAGCGCCGGTGCTCCTCCCTTGACTACATCGATGGCCCTGCTAAGGGCGGGGCCCAAAGCGTCTGGGTGCTCGATGGGCCCCTGCGC
Organism: uncultured Dehalococcoidia bacterium; assembly: GCA_964590215.1. Classification (GTDB taxonomy): domain Bacteria; phylum Chloroflexota; class Dehalococcoidia; order SHYD01; family SHYD01; genus CAZPYZ01. The sequence goes on from CAZPYZ010000121.1 coordinate 2,381, forward strand.
GTGGACTCCAAAGCCTCGGGCGATGGTGGCGAAGTCAGGGGACGGTTCGTTAAGGGTCTGCCCGACCCAGGCGTTCTTCTCGTCCCGTCCGCGCTGCCGGGCCACCTGGATCTGGTGCTCCCAGTCGTTGTAGTAGGCCCGGTTGTTGAACATCACCATCAGCAGCGGCAGCTGCTGATGGGCCGCCACCCAGAGCGCTTGGGGGTCGTACATCAGGTCCCCGTCGGGCTGCACGTCTACGACAAGCTTTCCGCTCCCCTTGTACGCCAGGGTCACGCCGAGGGCAGTACCGATCTGGCTCGCCGTGTTCATACCCCCGAAGCTGCCGATGTGACGCTCCGGCTTCTCCATGTCCCAGAGCTTGGGAGCCCAGCCGCGGATGGTGTTGTCGCAGAGCACCCAATCCTCATCCTTGATGGCCTCCCAGAGCTCCCAGGCCAGGCGTCCCGGCGCGGTCGGGACCTCCGTCCAGTCCTCCCTGGACTGAGCAGCCCAGCGCTCTCGGGCTTCCCCATGCAGGCGTCCGACGGCATCTTTGCGCCCCGCTCTTTCCCCGTCCTGGGATTCCTTCCCCAGCAAGGCGCGGATCCGAGCCAGAAGCTCCGGCAGCGCGACGGCGGTGTTAGCGTAAATCTGCTGATCTACCGGCACCAGCTCGGCGAAGTCGTCGGCCCACTTGCTGATGCCCACGTCCCGGTAGCCCATCTCTGCGATGTTGCAGCCTTGCCGCAGGAGGTATTGCTGGCGGCCGCTGCCCCGCTCCGCCTGGGTCAAGGTACCAAAGAGGTTCTTGGCATCAAGGGCCAGAACGAGGTCCGCTTCTGGCAACACCCGCGTCTCCAGCCCTGTCGCGTTTAAAGGGTGCTTCGTGGGGAAGTTCAGCCGTTCCCCCTGATCGATGACTGCGGCGCCCACGGTCTCGGCCAGTTCCACCAGGCGGTAGAAGGAATCGCGATGGCGGGCGGTGTCTCCAGCCACGATGACGGGATACCGAGCGGTAACCAGTCTCTCGGCTAGCTCGTCCAGCGCGCCCAGGTCTGCCTGCGGCAGGGTGCCGGGTGTCACCCGCGCCGGGTCGGGCAGCGGGACTTCCCCATCGAGCGGGGCTTCCTGGAAGCCTGCATCATAGCAGAGGTAAACGGGCCCCTGGGGCTCCTGCATCGCAACCCGGTAGGCGCGAGCGAAGGAGGAAGCCACTTCCTCCGCACCGACGGGCTGGCGGTGCCATTTCACGAAGTCATGGACCACTTGGGACTGCTGTACGGCGGTGTGGACCCAGTCGGCGCCGGGCCGGCGCTGGCTGGTGTCCATGGGGCCACAGGCGCCCAATACGATGATGGGGATCCGTTCCACGTAGGCGTAGTAGATGGCCATCGCGCCGTGGAGCAGTCCCACGGTATCGTGAAGGATGGTCACCAGGGGCTTCCCCGTGACCTTGGCATAGCCCATCGCCATGAACACGGCGATCTCCTCGTGGGGGCACACGATCATGGGCGGATCGTTCCCGCCGTAGTTCACCAGGGAGTCGTGCAGGCCCCGGAAGGAAGCTCCGGGATTGAGCGTTATCCAGGGGAATTGATAGCGCTTGATGAGGTCGACGATGAAGTCGGACCCGTACTTGTCGGCCACGTTCTGCCCTGGCTCGCCTGATTACCGCGCCTTGGGCGGTCGCCCACGCCGTCGCCGGGGTGCCGCCGTCTGGATCCAGAAATAGATTTCATCCCCCGAACGACTGATCCTCAGATCGCGTCCGGAAATCTTAGCTGCGGAACTCAGTCGACGCCTCACCGTTAACGCGGTCTCGTTCTCCAGGGGTGTCAGCTTTCCTGCCTGTCCCTCGTTCAACTGCTCGATATAGGCCACGTACTCCTGTACTTGACGCGCGCGCCGGGAGTTGGTGGATCTGCGCATCGCTTCCTGGACAGGTACCACCTCGAAAGTTGGCATAGCAACCTCGCGATAAAATTATCGGCCTGCTAACGGTCACCGGGCCTCTGATAAATTACCACATTTCTCGCCGGAGCCCCCGCGGGCGTGGCTCATGTATAATCTGCCCCGTGGCCCCGAGCCACAATCAATAAAGGAACAGCACCCCTCCCATTCTGACCTGAGTCGCGGTTTTTCCAGAGCTGGTCGAAGAGCACGTATTCAAAGGGGGCTGGACGAGGAGAGATTATGCCGCCACGGGACGAGACCGAAGAGGTAAAAGTTGAAGTCGCCATAGCGAACCGGATCCTGACGGAGTTAGGGCTGGCCGCGGGCGTTCGCGCCTCTCTGGGCCACGTGAGCATGAGGATCCCTTCGGACCCTGGTAAGTTCGTGGTAAAAGGCCGCGGCTATCGCGTCGACGTCCTCTCCCGGATGCGCCCCGAAGAAATGGTGACCTGCGACCTGGAGGGCTACTGGCTGGATGGCCCTATCGGCTCCTTGCCTTGCAACGAGGTAAAAATCCACTCATGCATCTACAAAGTACGCCCTGATGTGCATTCCATCGTTCACGTGCACCCCGAATACACCGTGCTTTTGAGCGTTCTCGGCAAGGAGATCGTGCCCATGGCCCAGGAGGGCGCGACCCTTGTCCGAGAGCGATTCAACGTGTACCCCAAGACCAAGATCATCACCTCAGATGCGGAAGGAACCGAAGTGGCGAGACTGCTTGGCGCCAATCGAGCCGTTCTCCTCTTCGGCCATGGCGCGGTCACCGTGGGCGCTTCCTGCGAGGAATCGGTTATGAACATGGTGCACTTGGAGCACCAGGCGAGGTACAACTATCGCGCTTTGTGCGCCATGGGGAAGGACCACCCCCGCATTCCTGATGACCTCGCGGCCGAGGTCGGCATGGCCCGCCCCCTCGAGGAACCCCATTTCAAGCCCAGGGTCGCCGCGCTGGGCGACCGGCGCAACAGGGCGGGGATCTACCCGTACTACAGGGAACGGGTCTCCGCCGACATGTAGTCGAGGACCCTCATGCTCATTTCCCTGGCAGTAGAGGGTTCTGTTGCGGTCCTCGAGCTCCTCGACGGGCAAGCGTTACTATCGGATGACCTCGCCCACGACCTCCTGACCTGCTGCGGGCAGGTGGAGGAGGACCCGATGGTTCTGGCGGTGGTGCTGTCGGGGCCCCTCCCCACCCAGGAGGCCCCTTCTGCCGCTCAGGGACCGGCGGCCCCCCTGGGGCTGTCCGCTGGGCCCGCGGCGAGGGCCGCTGAAACCCTGGCCCGCCTCTCGGTACCGACCCTCGTCGCGTTGGACGGACCCGTGGTGGGGGCCGGGGCGGAGCTTGCCATCGCCTGCGACCTGCGTATCGCCTCCCAAACCGCCACCTTCCAGTTCCCCCACCTGGACCAGGGCAGCATCCCTTCAGCGGGGGGCACCCAGCGCCTTCCCCGCATCGTCGGGCGTGCTCATGCCCTGCAGTTGCTCTTGCTTGGTGACGCCATCGGGGCTGAGGAAGCGTTCCGAATGGGCCTCGTCGCCCGGGTCGTGCCCCAAGGCCTCGCCCTGGAGGAAGCGCGTCGGCTGGCGGGGGCCATCGCCGAGAAGGCCCCGGTGGCGGTGCGCTACCTGCGCGAGGCGGTGCACCAGGGGATGGACCTGACATTAAACCAGGGGCTCCGGCTGGAAGCAGACCTCTATTTCCTGTTGCAGACCACGGCGGACAGGATGGAGGGGATCAATGCGTTCCTGGAGAAGCGGCGGCCTGACTTTCGCGGCCAGTAAACTCGTACGAGTCACGAGAGACGAGAGACGAGAGACGAGAGACGAGAGACGAGAAACGAGAGACGAGAAACAAGAGACGAGAGACGAGAAACAAGAGACGAGAGACGAGAGACGAGAGACGAGAGACGAGATCGAGGTGGGTGATGTGCGATGCGTGATGCGTGGTACGCGAAAGCTGAGGGCTGAGGGCTGAGGGCTGCGGGCTGAGAGCTGGTCGTCACCAGTGAGCTTCCAAACCCTGATCTATGAAAAGGAGGATGGCCTCGCCTGGGTCACCCTGAACCGGCCCGACCGCCTCAACGCCCTCAACGTCCAGATGCGGGATGACCTCTATGAGGTGGTGACTGCCATTAGGGACGACCCGGAGGTCCAGGTTGCCGTTTTCAAGGGGGCTGGTGAGCGGGCCTTCTGCGCTGGGGCCGACCTGACCGAGTTCGGTACCGCGCCGTCACCCGTCGCCGCCCGGCAGGTACGTTGGGAGCGCGACCTCTGGGGTCTCCTCCTCGGCCTGTCCAAGCCCCTCATCGCCGCGGTACACGGGCACTGCTTGGGATCGGGGCTTGAGCTGAGCTTGACCTGCGACCTCCGGGTGGCGTCTGGGGATGCCCGCTTTGGGCTCCCCGAGGTTGGGCTCGGGATCATCCCCGCCGCCGGCGGCAGCCAGACCCTACCCAGGGTGGTCGGGCGAGCCCTTGCTCTCCACCTCGCCCTCACCGGGCAGACCATCGGCGCCGAGGAAGCCCACCGCATCGGTCTCATCACGCGCGTCGTCCCTCGGGCTGGCCTCTATGGTGAGGCCGAGGTGATGGCCCGTACCATCATGGTGAAGGATCAGGCCATCGTCCGGGCCGCCAAAGAAGCCATCACCCGGGGACTCCACCTCCCCCTCGCCGAGGGCCTGGCGTTGGAAGCGCGGTATGCGGCGGTCACGCTGCCCCGGCGGAGCCGCCTTGAATAGCCACCAGTGCGTGCTACCATGAGTCATCGCTGTTCTTGGTAGAGCCCGCTCCATGCTTACCTTAGATGTCAAAGACTTCGGCCCCATCGGCTCCGGGCAGATCACGCTTCGGCCGCTGACGATTTTTGTCGGGCCTAACAACACCGGTAAGTCATACCTTGCGATGCTTACTTACGCTCTGCACCACGCATCCAGGGGAATGCCCTACTCGTACCGCCTGCCCCTGAGAGCCAGAGGTTATCCTCTCTTCGCGGTCCCCTTTTGGACACCAACAGCGGAGGAACTCCTCAGGTCTGCCAATGGTCAGGCCTCGATCAAGAGCTGGCTGGAGGCGCGCCAGGGACGGTCCGAGCATGATGTCGCTATCACCATCGGCTCGTTGCCGGTGGCAGTCAGGGAAGCGTTCGACGACGTCACGAACGGCTACTTTCGGTCTTACACCGCAGACTTGGGAACAGAGATCAGCCGTTGTTTTGGAGCGGAGTTGAGCCAGCTGACAAGAGGGGGTCTCTCCGACGCGCGCTTTTCTCTCCGAGCACAACACACGGATCCCCCGTGGAACCTCGGCCTGGCCCTTGAGGACGGAGAACTGCATATCGACAAGGTTGAGTTCGACTTCTCGACGATCAAGGTGGAAATCCCCGGGCTGCTGCCTCGACTGCGCCCCCGGCGAACTGGGATGACGGCCGAGGAACTCCAGGAATTCGGAGCGTTTTTGCTGGAACTGGGCCTCTCCCGGGTCCGCCGGATGCTATTCCCTGATAGCTACTATCTGCCGGCCGCGAGGTCCGGGATCCAGCAAAGCCACAAGGCATTGGCCGGGTTCCTGGTTAGCAGGGCACCGCTCATCGGGATAGAAAGGTTCCCCGACGTCCCTCAGCTGTCCGGCGTCGTGGTTGATTTCATCAGTAGCCTCCTGCGCCTGGAGCAACGGCGCACCAGCAAACTTGAACCCACGGCCTTGTTCCTCGAACGGGAGGCCATTGAGGGAACCGTAACATTCAAGTCCGATAAGCTTGCCTATCCGGAGCTCTACTACCAGGGGCGGGACGCCGGTCCGTTTCCCATTTTCCGGACATCCTCGATGGTGTCGGAGCTGGCGCCGGTGGTTCTGTTTCTGCGGCACGTGATCGACCCGACGGACCTCCTCATCATAGAGGAGCCTGAGTCTCACCTCCATCCCAACATCCAGAGGAAAATGGCGCGGGCTCTGGTAAAGCTGGTCAGGTCTGGCGTAAATCTTTTGATCACGACTCATAGTGACTATCTGCTTGAACAGGTGAGTAATTTTGTCCGGCTCGGATTATTGGATGCTCCGGAACGGGCCCGCCGCGAGTATGACGAACAGGACTTCTTGACGCCTGACGAGGTGGGAGTCTACTTGTTCGAGGATAAGAGGGCCGGTGCGGGCACCAAAGTCCATGCTCTACCCGTTGACGCTGAACATGGCATACCAGACCCTGAGTTCCAGAGGGTGGCCGAAGCCCTGTACCAGGAGACTACCGGCCTACAGCGCCGCCTCCTGCTGGAATGACGCTCGCGTGGATCTATCCGCGCTTAAAGGCCAGTACACGGCCTGCGTTCGAAGTCGCATCCGGGATCGAGGTTGTTCGTTGCGTCTTCGTGGCCGGAGTAGAAACACACTGGTTCTCAGGTACGACGGGTGCCCTGAATTTGAGCGCCACCAAGGAGAACAGCGCTGCGACTACCTCGTCGTTCACCAGGGGAGCAGCCTCGTGGCCTTGGCTATCGAGCTAAAGGGTGCTGGCTTCGATGTGAAGGATGCCGCTAGACAGCTGGGAGGCGGTGCCAAAGCGCTTGAGCACCTGACCGCGGGCGAAGCCCGCGTCACCTTCATTCCTCTCTTGGTCCACGGAGGATTCAGTCGGATTGAATTTCGAGTACTGAGCGGGCTTCGGGTGACTTATCGGGCAAGGGACTACCCGATAAGCACCGCGCGCTGCGATTCAGAAGTCTCGGTGCTCATACAAGTATGACCGCCCAGTACGATGTCATCGTCGTGGGCGCGGGCCACGCGGGGTGCGAGGCGGCGCTGGCCGCGGCGCGCATGGGGTGCAAGACCCTGGTGCTCACGATGAACCTGGACTCTATCGCCACCATGCCCTGTAACCCCTCCATCGGTGGGCCGGCCAAAGGCCACCTGGTCCGGGAGATCGACGCCCTTGGGGGGGAGATGGGCCGGGTCACCGATAAGACGTTTATCCAGATCAGGCTCCTGAACACCGGCAAGGGTCCGGCGGTGCAGGCCCTGCGGGCCCAGTCTGACAAGAGCCTCTACTCCCAGACGATGAAGCAGACCCTGGAGCGCCAACCGGGGCTCGATCTGAAGCAGGGGCAGGTGGTGTCAATAGAGGAACGAGGAACGGGGGACGAGAAACGAGGGGAAGGGGGCCTCATGCCTCGCGCCTCGTGCCCCGTACCTGGCGGGTTGAGGCGGCTGGGGGTGACTACCGCGACAGGCCAGACCTACCAGGGGCCATGCGTCATCGTCACGACGGGCACCTTCCTT
>CAZPYZ010000122.1:0-9567 GCA_964590215.1 uncultured Dehalococcoidia bacterium
CGAAGCGTCATCGCGGACGAAGGAGCCGGCTGTGGCCTCCCCGGCCCCTTCGAGATGCTTCGCTCCGCCCACCCAGCACCCCAGCTGCCCCTGCTCTCTCAAGCATGACAGGTGGCGGCGGGCTCTTCATCGTTGGAGCATCTCTTATCTATCCACAACAGCCGTCACCGGCCCTCCCGCGCCCAGTAGTCGTACAGCCCCTCGATGTTTTCGGGAAGCCACGGCCCGAAGCTCTCCCATGCGCCGTACCGCGGATACAGCGCGGCGCGCACAGAGGTGATCATCTCCGGAGAATTGGGAGCAAGCCCTAGGCGCTCCGCGGCCTCGACCGCCCCGATGAGGTCCTGGAAGTACTCGCGCACCAGAGTTACCCACTGCTTCGGCCCCGGTGAGAGGTGTCCTGGTATCAGGATGTCGAAGTCCATTGCCTCAACGCGGCGCAGCGACTCTATCCAATCCCGGATGTAGTCGCCGGCGAGCCGCCTGAAGGGCAACCGGTTGACGGGGATGAAGTCCACGGCCCAGGCGATGCGACGGTCGGGGTAGAGCAGCACCAGGCTGTTGTCCGAGTGGTTCCATCCCACGTACACCAGCTCCAACCTCGTGCGCCCCAGGCGCAGGGTCATCCGGTCGTCGAAGGTCACCGTGGGCACGGGAGAGCCATCGGTGCGCGCAGCGATCTTGTCCCGCGCGTTGATGTGGCTGACAAAAGTCGCCGTGTCCGCGAACACAGCGCCACCGGTGTTGTGGTCGGCATCACTATGGCTGTACACCATGTAGCGGACCGGCAGGCTGGTCACCGACTCGATGGCGGCCTTGAGGTGGGGCGCCCGGGAGGTCCCCATAGGGTCGCCCACGATCACGCCCTCGTCGGTGACGATGAAGACGCTGGTATACCCGGTGTGTTCCACGGCGTAGACGTCCGGGGCCAGCCGCTGGAGGCTGGCGGCAGGTGGCGGCCCTGTCAGGGGAGGTGCCGGTGGCTGCTCGCAGTCTTCCACCAGGAAAGCCCGGTTGGGACCCGCGACGCCGCCGATGTAGTGGTAGCGGCGGCCGCCGAACTCATACCGGGGCTGCCCCTGCCAGGGGTGGCTCATGACAGTGTCCCCTGTCTCTGCATACCAGGGGAGGCCGCCGATGAAGACGGGCTGGCCGGAAAAGACGTCCAGGACGGGGCGGCTGCAGGTCATCCGCACTGCGGTCTGCGCCATGGGGGCGGAGCTGACGGGCCGGTCGGGGACGATGGCGAGCATCGAAACGAGGGCGATGCCGCCAGCGAGGACGATGAAGCGCTGCATACGTACCTCCTTACGCGTAGAGCGGGGCGACTGCCCCGCTCTACCAGATACCCGGATGGGTTACAGGCCGGCCCTCTCGGAAGGGGCCGGCCGTGCTACGATTGCCTTGGAGGAGGGGGAGCCATGGCCAGCCGTCGCAGCACCCAGAAGGCCCGCGAAGAGGAGCTACGCGCGCTGTGGGAGAAGTACCAGATCGACCCGGACGTCGCAAGGCGCGCTCAAGAGCTGGCTGACCAGGGGCGCTGGAGCGAGCACGAGCAGCTCGTCGTCGAGTACCTGCGAAACCACACTGCACTTATGGCCGCGGTGCAGTACGGCCGGGATCACCCGGGGGAAGCGGTTCCCTGGAGGGAACTCCAGAAGAAGCGCCGGCGTGGCCGAAAGCGGATTTGAGGCCGTACTTGAGCCCGAACCGCGCCGCCTTTACAACGTGCTTTCGGATGAAGACCGCCTGCTGCTCGACGATATCTTTCGCGATATAGAGGCGAGCCCATACCCGGACGGGCAAAGGAAACTGCCGTTAGCGTCCGCGCCCGATTTGGTCGCCGTCTACAGACACTCGCGGTGGTGGGTCCTCTACCGGCTTGCGGAGCCGGGCCACATCGCCATCGACGCGATTGGACCTGCACTGTCTCCAACTGGCCAAGCTTGACCGGTCCCTCTGCCCCTGCCAAAGCGCTAGACGACCACCTCATCAACGATCAACGCCTCTAGCTTCCCCGGCGACAACCCCAGCACCTCACAGAACACATACTCGTTGGCTTCGCCCAAGCGCGGGCCGCCGCGGGGCCTGACCATGGGGGCGCGCGCGAAGCGCCAGGTGAGTCCGGACTGTACCACCGGTCCGATGAAGGGCTGCTCTACCGGGATGGTGTAGCCCCGTTCCCGGAGGTGGGGATCGTGGTAGAGGTCCTCCGCGTTTTGCACGACCCCCGCGGGGACGCCCACCCGCTGCAGCAGGCGCATCGCCTGGTGCGGGGTGTGCTGCCTGGTCCAATCGGCCAGGTGCAGATCGATATCGCCTTCCCGCGCCCTTCGTCCCGCGGCCGTGGCCAGATCGGGAGCAGCCCAGGCCGGCGAACCCAGGGCTCGCACCAGCCGCTCCCATTCCTCGTCGCTGGTGATAGCGATGGCGACCCAGCGGTCCTCGCCGCGGCACGGATAGACGTTGTGGGGCGCGGAAGTCGGGTGCCGGCTGCCTGCGGGCTCCCAGACGTTGCCATTGACCAGGTAGTCCAGGTAGGCGACGCCCTGCATCGCGGCGGTGGCCTCCAGTTGAGCGACCTCGATGTATTGGCCTGCGCCGGTGCGTGACCGGTGGTGCAGCGCTGCCAGGATCGCCACCACGGCATGCCCTGCGCCGACCCAGTCGGGGTAGGCCAGCTTGCAGCGCCGGTTCTCCGGCGACTCCGGGTGTCCCCACAGCCGCGCGAGCCCGGTATAGGCCATCAGCGTTGCACCCAGGCTCACGAAGTTCCGGTGGGGGCCCGTGGTCCCGAACCCCGGCATGTCCACCACGATGATGCCGGGGTTCACCCTGCTAAGGTGCTGGTAGCCCAGGTTCCAGCGGGCCAGCGTCCCTGGACGCAGGTTGTTGATGGCGATGTCGCACTTCTCAGCGAGCCTCAGGGCGAGGCCCTGGGCCTCGGGGCGGTGCAGGTCGAGGGTGATGCTGCGCTTGCTGCGGTTGATCTCCATGGATTGAGCGCTGCGGCCGCCCTCGAACTGACGCCGGAACTCCCGTCCGCCGTCATCTTCGGTGTTCGTCGCCGCCTTGCTGGACTCAACCCGGAGGACCTCCGCCCCCAGCTCGGCCAGGTAGCGCGCCGCGAAGGGCCCGGCAAAGGCCACCGTGAAATCGATGACGCGCATTCCCGCGAAGGGCAACGCAGGCTTGGCTTGGGCGCCCCCGCTCATCCTGAGCCCGTCGAAGGAGGAGCCAGGGTTTCGCGTAACCCGGACAGGGGCTCGTGGTTCGACAGGCTCACCACGAGCGGCCGGCCCCAGGACCTCGGCGGCCGGCCCCAGCACTTCCCCGGTATGCTGCCCCAGGAGCGGCGCCCCGCTGCGCCCCGACCAAGGCGTGGCCGATAGCCGGTAGGGCGGCCCTGGGTAGGGGATCTTCCCCAGCGCAGGGTCATCCACCTCGGTGAAGAAACCCCGCTCCCTGACGTGGGGGCTCCGAACGAAATCCGCGGGGCTGTTCAGGGGAGCGACCGCTATGCCCCGCTCCTGCCCCACCTCCATGGCCTCCGCCACCCCAAGGGTTGCCATGAATCCACTGACAAGGCGGTTGGCTTCCAGCTCATGGTCCTCCCGGTACAGCCGGTCATTCCACTGCGGGTCCTCCAGCTCGGGGATACCGGCCCATTCGACCAGCCGGCCCCAGCGGCGGGAGTACATGTGCAGGTAACCGTCTTTGGCCTGGAAGACGTTGATCCCCGGCTGCAGGCCCCGCTCCCCCGGCCGGGGCGGTATGGCGGCCTCCAGGTCATAGCGGGCGATGGTGAAGCCTACGTGGCCCATCACCTCCTGAATGCTGATATCGACGTGGTCCCCGGTGGGAGGGGCTCCCCTCTCCCTGGGGGAGAGGGCCAGGGTGAGGGCGCGCGATCTCCCGAACAGCACGTACAGCGTCGCAATGGCCGCGTGGACTCCGGCGAGCTGGTAGCCCTGGTCCAGGGGTGGTGCGCAGGGCGGCTGGTCCGGGTCGCCCTGGCCGGAGAGCAGGCCCGACATCGCCGCGGCGACAAGGTCGTTCCCGGCGTACCGGCTGTATTGCCCCGTCTGGCCGAAGGGCGTGATGGAGGTCAGTACCAGCCCGGGGTTGACTCTCCGCAGCGCGCGGTAGCCCAGCCCCAGCCCGTCCAGGTAGCCCGGTTGGAAGCTCTCGATAACGACGTCCGCCGAACGGGCCAGGGACAGCAACGCCCGGCGCCCAGCCACGGCGTCCAGGTCTACGACGGCGCTGCGCTTGTTGGTGTGGAAATTTACGAACCAGAGGCTCGTGTCCGTCCCCTGCGCGAGGGGGGCCAGCCTGCGGCCAGGGTCGCCCTCCGGCGGCTCGATCTTGATCACGTCCGCCCCCAGATCGGCCAGCAGCTTGCCGCAATACGCGCCGGCGAGGCCTGGCAGCTCAAGGATCCGGAGATGATCGAGGGCGGCGGTCATACCCTCTGTCACAGGGGGTCCTGCACGGTGAGGCCCCCCTGTTCTCAGATCAGTCGTGGCATGAGCCTCACCGTCACTCATATAGCAGCTTGCCTTCCCGTAGGGCTGGCCGGAGCACCGACCCAAACACGTGGCTGCGACGCTGAATTGCCTCGGGCGTACCGGCCGCTGGCGAAGGAAGTGGCAACGGCGGAAGTAAGGAAATTAGGAACTGAGGAAGTAAGGGCCTCCTCCCTCTCACTTCCTGACTTCCTCACTTCCCTCGCCAAGTGCTCGCTCCGTCGCAGCCAGGTAGTTCATCGCGTCGGGGTTCTCCGGCGCCAGGGCCAGCACCGCGCGGGCCCGGTCGCGGACCTCGTCCCAGCGGAGAGTGCCGATGGCCTCCTCCGCCTGGTCCAGCAGCGGGTCTATCTGGCGCTGCGTCCGTTCACTGATCATACGTGCAAGAGCCCTCTACGCGTCGGTGGGCACCATGGCCATGATCGTGTACCTCCTCGTCTTTTCTCCATCGCCGGCTCCGTCTCTGCGCCCGTTCGCTGGCCATTCGCCGTTAACCCCCAACCCCGATGCGTCCGGCAAGGTCGGAAGGCAGGTAATGGGTGGCCCTGAAGACTGCATTATGCACGGCCCCATCCGAGGACATGGGCAGGAAGTAGGGGTTGATGTACTCCCATACCGTCTCCCCGTCGGGCGTCACCTGGAACATGCGCCCGAACCGGCCCTCGGTGATCAGGGTGTTCCCGTTGGGCAGCCGCCGTGCGCCCGAGATGTTGGGGCTGAAGAAGCTCGTGGCCGGGCTGTCCCGGTACTCCCAGACGATGGAGTTGGCGGCCGGATTGACCTCGATGACCCGCGAGAAACCAGGAGCGAGGTGCTTCCGGTTCGCTCCGTTGTCGAAGATCAGCACGTTGCCGTTGGGGAGCATGTTGGCATCGTGCTGCTGGGCAAGGACGTCGTCTCCCAGGCTCCAGCTGATCCGGTCTGTGGCCTTGTCGATGATTGCCACTGTCGAGATGTTGCGAAAGCTGACCAGCACCCGGTCGCCTTCCAACGGGGCGAGGGTGTTGCCGTGGGTCCACTCCTCCCCCGCGTTGCCCTGCTCCAGGAGGTGGGACTCGGGGTCCAGATGGTCCACCGCGCGCCATTCCCAGACGCGGTTGCCGGACGCGTCCACCTCGATGATGACGTCGGCCCACATCGGGCCCGGCTTTCGCTTGGGCGAGCCGCCCTTCACCCTGGCAGCCAGCTCATCCGGCATTCGCTCGACCGTCAGGTAGATGGCACCCCCCGACGCGGTGCGGCGGGCGTCGTGGTGCTGGTAGGGGTCCTCGTGCTGCCAGATCACCCTGCCCTCCCAGTCCATTTCCGCCATGAATCCGGTCTGGTGGGTGGGCCAGGCGGGCCACAGGGGGCCGGTATCGGCGCCGGTCTTCAAGAGCACGAAGAGGTTCCCATTCGGCAGGAGGTAGCCGTACCGGGGCGGCAGCGGCGTCCGCCAGCGGTGCACCTCACGCCCCTCCATGTCGATGAGATACACGCTGTCGCCGGCGCCGTTGCAGGAGTAGAGCACGAAGCCTGGGCAGGCACGGTCGGGGTCCAGCGCGGTGAGCCCCGTCCGCATGATCCGCCGGCGCGTCACCTGATCCACCTTAGCCATCAGCTCTCGATTGCCTCCTTGAGGTCGGCAGCTTCACGTCCACCATGCGCTGGCCTGTGATGCCACAGCACCGCCAGGAAAACGTCGGGTGGGTGACGGTGATGGGTGATTGCAAACACCACACATGGACGTTAACATTATAGTCCGGGGCTTGTATTGGCCGTTGCGGATGCTACGGTGCTGATAGCACTGGCAAAAATCGGTCTGCTGGATCTGCTGGCAGCCTTGTTTGGCGCTGTGCTACTCACCCCGAGGATTGAGGAAGAGGTGGTTGGGCGAGGCCTTGAGGCCGGAGCACCGGAGGTCGCGTACGTCCAAAGGGCGTTGCAGGCCGGCTGGTTGGTGAGGGCGCCCCTTTCAGAAGAAGAGCACCGCCTGGCAGGCCAATTGGAAGCGCGGCCCGGCGTCCACCGCGGTGAAGCTGAAGCCCTGGCTGTGGCCAGCAGCCGCGGCCTAACCCTCCTTGCCGACGAGAAGCGGGCGAGGACCATCGCACGCTCTCTCGGGGTGGAAGTGAGAGGGACGGCGGGAGTCCTGTTGGAGGGTCGCAACTCTCGAAGGTTTACGCGAGAAGAACTGGAGGCGGCGGTCCGGCGGCTCGCCGCGGTACTCTGGCTCGGGCCGGATGTGGTAGCCGCTATCCTTTCACAGGGACCGGAGTTGGGGAAATGAGAAAGGAACAACAGATGGTGGGCTCCAGGCTCCCCGCCGACCTGATACGAGACCTGGAACTGATCGAGCGTGTCGAGCAGAGCGACCGCTCTACGGTGGTCCGAAAGCTGCTCCAGCGAGCGGCGCAAGAGTGGAAGCTGGAGCACTACGCCAGGCAGTACGCCGAAGGCAGGGTGAGCACTGCTCAGGCGGCGGAAGCCTGCAACGTGTCGCTGTGGGAGATGATGGACTACTTCCGGCAGCACAAGGTCCCCTCGCAGTACGACCTCGAGGAGTGGCAGGAGGACGTAGTGACGGTCCGCCGGAGGGCTGCCCAGAGGACCGGCGGCCAGCACGGCAGCAAACCCGGCGTTCCTTGAGCCTCGCTTCATGCGTGCAGGAGTCCCTTATGTTTGAGCGCCCGCTCCAGGGACGGCTGCATCTTCATCTCCCGGAACTCGGCGATAGCGAAGTCCAGGTGGGCCAAGCCGTCAGCTTTCAGCCTGTCAGCCGTCAGCCCTCCCCCGGTTCCTCCGCCATCAGTCCCCTCTCCCTCTGGGAGACGGTTAGGCGCCGCCCTGAGGCGCCGTCCTGAGGCTCTCGAAGGGCTCTCGAAGGGGTGAGGGCCGGTGCTGATAGCTGATTGCTGATAGCTGACAGCTTCTTCCAGCAACAGCTCTGCGAGTCCCAGCCGCGTCAGCGCGATCTCCGGCCGGAAGCGGAGCTTCCCGCAGACCTCCAGGGCCTGCTGATAGAAGGCTCTGGCCTCTTCCGGGCGGCCCAGGAGCGCCGCGGCCGCGCCCAACTGGCGGCCCACGCAGGTGAGGTGGGCCGCCTCCACAAAGGCCCCCGTCCCCAGGGGTTCCATCAGGGCTATCAGCTCGGGCAGGGGCTCGCGGTCGCCGGCCAGGACCGCGGCCTCCAGCAGCAGCGCCAGCATGTCGATCCGGACCTCCGGCTCGCCGCCGGCCAGCCCCGCGCGCACGGCCTCGCAGGCCTCCGGCCTCCGGCCCAAATGCGCCAGGCAGACGGCCCGGTAGCTCTCCTGCTCGCGTGGCTCGTACGGCACACCCCTTCCCACCTCCACCAGGGCCAGGGCTTGGTCGGCCCTCCCGAGGTAGAGGAGGGGCCGCAGGCAGGTCCGCAGCGCAAAAGTCCTGGCTGTCCCGGAGAGCCCTAGCTCGTCCCCTCGCGCGACCAGGGTCCCGTGGCCTTCTGCCGCCTCTTCCAGGCGTCCGTCCAGGGCCGGGAAGGCCAATTCTCTGGCCATGGCCCGCAGGACGGGCATAGGATGCCGGGTGCGTGCGGCAAGCTCTCCCAACGCCTGAACCAGACGCTCGCTCTGAGCCCGCTCGCCCCAACAGAGGAGCGTTTGGCCGCAGGCGGAGAGCAGCCCTGAGAGGCGCGGGGGAAACTGGCTTCGGGGCCACTCCGCCACCTCCACCGCTATGGCAAGGCGCTCCCGCTGCTGCTCGGGCAGCCAGTCTTGCTGGAGGAGATTGCCCGCCGCGCTCAGGCGTTCGATACCTCCCAACTCCCGTGCCTGCTCCAGTGCGCGCAGAAGCGTCCCCCAGCCTTCCCGAAGCCTGCCCGTTACCCGCTGCACCCCTGCCACGCGGCTCGCCGCCTGCACCTCGAGAGCACTCCCCGGCGGCGCGTGGTGTGCGGCCAGCCTGGCCCACTCCTGGCCTTCAGGGGCTGCCTGGAGTATCCCCGCGCTGTAGTCCGAAAGGCCTCGCAGGGCAAGGATGCACGCCTGGGCTGCCCGAGAGTGGTCCTCCAATGCCTCAGCCAGCCGTAGGGCCCCAGGGGCGGCCTCCCGCGCCGCCCGCAAGGGATCCCCCGCGGCCGGCAGTGCGTCACCCAGGGCGAGCAGCAGGTCGCAGCGCTTTGCCTTGTCTTCCGGGTCCAGCACCTCCTGGACCGCCAGCGCCCGCTCCAGCAGCCGGACGGTCTCGCCATAGGCGTAGAGGCTTGACGCCTTCCTCGCGGCCATCTCCGCATAAGCGACCGCCTTGGCCAGCCCCGCGGGGTCCGAGTAATAGGCGAAGTGCTCCGCCAACTCGGCGGCGTGCTCCTCCAATCGCCGGGCGTGCTGCGCCTCCAGTACCGTCGCGATCTGTTGATGCAGCCGGATCCGCCGCGGCGTGATCAGCTCCTCGTACAGCGTCTGGCGGAAGAAGGCGTGGGCGAAGCGGTACCGCACCAGGCTGGAACCAGACTGAGAGCGGTCCTCCAAGACCCCCGCCCTTAGCGCCTCCTCCAGGGCGGCGAGGATCCCCTCCTCCGGCGTGGCCGAGGCTGGCCCGGCAACGGCCTGGAGGACGGCGAGGTCGAAGTCGCGGCCGATGACGGCAGCGGTGGCCAGCAGCCGGTTGCACTCAGGGCTCAACCGGGAGAGCCGCTTCCCTATGACGTCCCTGAGCCCCTCAGGGATCCCCAGTTCCTCCGAAGCCCGGCCGGCGGCCCGCTTGCCCGAGCGCTCCAGGTGCCCTTCTTCCACCAGGTAGCGCAGCACCTCCTGGATAAAGAGGGGGTTACCCTCTGTCTGGCGGTGCACCGTCTCGGCCAGGCTCCAGGGCGCCTCCTGCCCCGCGATGGCGGTCACCATGCGGTGTACCTCGTCCGGCGTCAGGCCCCGCAGAGCGACGCGGCTGAAATGTGTCGCTCGTCGCAATTCAGCAAGGGCGCCGGAAAGGGGATGGGAGCGGTCCACCTCCACATCCCGATAGGTGCCCACAACCAGCAAGCGAGCGCCCTGCAGGTTGCGGGACAGGTGCAGCAGGTAGT
>CAZPYZ010000123.1:0-9522 GCA_964590215.1 uncultured Dehalococcoidia bacterium
GTCCCGGAACGGGCGTAGAAGCTAGCTGGCGGGCTATTGCAAATTCTGTTCACGTGTGAGTGGTGCGTAGGGAGTGGTGAGTAGGTGGGACCCTTCCCTGCTCACGACGCACCACGCACTACGGCCAGCG
Source organism: uncultured Dehalococcoidia bacterium (assembly GCA_964590215.1). Taxonomy (GTDB): domain Bacteria; phylum Chloroflexota; class Dehalococcoidia; order SHYD01; family SHYD01; genus CAZPYZ01. The sequence goes on from CAZPYZ010000123.1 coordinate 131, forward strand.
GGGCTTTCAGGTTCACCTGGGTAGTTCTTAGCTGGGGGAGGGGTGCTAACAGCTAAGGGCTAGGAGCTAACTGCTCCACGTCACGTCGCCGTGCAGGTTGGGGTCCCGGGGGCGTGCGGCGAACTCGGCGTAGCGGCGCTTTTCCACGCTGAGGACGGTCCCCTCGCCATGGCCCGGGTAGACGACGGTGTCGTCGGGAAGGGGGAGGAGTTTGGCCGTGATGGACTCGATGATCTGGTCCAGGTCCTTGGGGGTGCGTGTGCGGCCTGGGCCGTTGGGGAAGAGGGTGTCTCCCGAAATAAGGATGGACGCGGCGGCGGGCGGGGCAGGCGAGAGGCTTGGACTCTCGGCGCCTGTTCTCCCCAGGAGGCAAATGGAGCCCTCCGTGTGGCCGGGGGTGTGAAGAACGGACAGCCTGGAGTGCCCGAACTCCACAGCGTCCCCTTCTGTGATCTGCCGCTGGGCCCTAACGGGCAGGTCCGGGGCGTCCAAAGGGTGGGCGGCGATCTCGACGCCCGTCCGCTCCCACAGGGCCTCCAGGGCCCCCCAGTGGTCCCGGTGTTTGTGGGTGATGACTACGAGCTGCAGCTCCGTGCCCCGGGCGAGGTCGAGGATCTTGTCCGGGTTGGATGGGGCGTCAACGATGATGGAGTGCCGCGTGTCCGGATCGACTACTACGTAGCAGTTGTTGTCGTAGGGCGGGAGGAGGATACGGCGGACTTCTAAGTCTGGCATGGCAGGTTTTCTCAGGCTCCCAGCCATCAGCTGTCGGCTATCAGCCGTCAGCGCCCCGCCACCCCGGGGCTGCTGAATGCTGACCGCTGATCGCTGAGAGCTATTCCTCCGTGCAGTAGCCCATGAGCTTGTAGGCGAGTTTCGCGGCGGTGAAAGCCCCGGCGGTGTTGCCCTCGGCCGGGCAGTACTCCATCAGGTCGAACCCGACGACGCGACGGTCCCGGGTGACCCTTCTGAGGATGCGGATCCCTTCAGCCCAGGTCAGGCCTCCGGGCTCCGGGGTACCGACTCCAGGGACGACGCCGGGGTCGAAAGCGTCGAGGTCGAAGGTGACATAGACGTGGGGCCCGAGGGCGTCCACGAGGGCTTCGAGGCTGTCCTCACTCAGGGGTAGCTGTTCGGCCCAGAAAGTGGTCACTGGGGGACCGGTCTGGAGGAAATCCCACTCCTCTTTGCTGATGCTGCGGACGCCCACCTGCACGACGGGGGCGCGCTCCAGAATGCGGCGGGCGGTGCAGGCGTGGTTATAGCGGGACTCGGCGTACTCCTCTCTGAGGTCGGCGTGGGCGTCGAACTGGAGGACGTGCAGGTCAGGGTACCGGTCTGCATAGGCCCAGGTGGGGGCGACGGAGAGCAGGTGCTCACCGCCGAGGGTCACCAGGACCTTGTTGGTGGGCCCTTCGACGGCTGGGGGGGGCCAAAGGTCTCGGCCCTGACCCTGGTCCTCTTCCAGGGGGAGAGGGAATCTCCCGGCGATGACGTTGCGGCAGATGTCCGTGAGACGCTCTACCATCGCCTGTGGGCCCGCCATGACAGGGGCGACCTCCGGCAGCGTATGGATGCCCACCTCGGCGGTCTCCCGGCGCAGCTCGTAGTCAAAGAGCTCGAGGTTGAGGGAGGCGTCGATGATGGCCGCCGGGCCCTCTCGCGTCCCCGTCTTATAGCTGGTCGTGCTGTCGTAGGGCACGGGGAGGACCAGGATGCGGGCCTCAGCCAACCCGGTTTGAAGGCCGGCGAAGACTCGTGGTGGATTGAACCAGTCGGAGTTCATGGGATGAGCGCACGCCTAGACTATGGACTAGAGGCCCTGGCCGGAAAGCCCCCTCCCCGAGGTTGTGGGCCGCTCACCCGCCCTCGGTGGCACCACGGCTTTCTGGCCCCACCCAACCGGGGCTCTCCGGCTGCAGTTCTGACACGAGAAAAGAACCTTGTCTCGGTGGGGCTTGTACCCAACAGTAGCGGTCCCCTTCCTGGAGGTGCCCTGACCGCGGAGTTCGGCCGTCGGGGGGCGCGGTTTTCAGGCGGCGAGGAGCCGCAGCCCTATGCCCCGGGTGACCCCCGGGGCATAGCGGAGTCAGGTGCCTGGTCCCCCCTGTGCGAGGGCGACTTCTAACCGTTCGGTCCGGAGGAGGTCCGCGGCCTGATGCATCTCATGGGGGTACTCCAGGCCCCGTTCCAGAACCCTGCTGCTTGCCTCGGTGATGCCGAACCGATCCTTCATGTAGTCGACGGCGGCTTCGGCGTCGAAAGCCTTGCAGGAGAAGACGTCGATGTTCAGGTATTCCCGCTCTGGGAAGGTGTGGATGCTGATGTGGCTTTCTGCGATGAGCACGAAGCCCGAGAGGCCCCAGTCCTGGGGGTTGATGCCGTGGTAGCGGAACACATAAGGTGGCATGATCTTGGTCATACCTATCTGTGACGGGTAGTGGTCTAACAGGTCGAATAGGAATCCCAGATCCTCGAGTTTCCCCCGATCGGCCCTGAACCCGTCGATTATCAGATGCATCGATTCCCCCCTTTCCAGACCAGTTTGGTCGGGTCTTGGCGTGGGCACGCCAGCATTTAGGGTAACACAGATCCTGGGAGGGACGAGGCCCTTCCGGAAGCCCCGTCGAAGGTCACGGATCTCGGTGATCGCGCAGACCAGAGGGCGCCCCGGCATGGTTGGGTGCCCCTATTCCCGCGCCCAGCACCCCGCTGCGGGGGAGCAGAGGCAGTTCCAGGACGAGGACGTCGAGAACGAGGCGGGGCAATGCGTTCTGCTCGAGCTGTCGTATCGAGCGCTGGAGAGTCTCGATGGCCCGACGAAGGCCGGCCAGACTCAATGAAGGGGCGCAGCGCAGGTAGGCCTCTCGCTCCATGACGAAGGTGATGCCCTGGGTGCAGCCTTGGTGCACCAGGAGGAGGTCCCGCCACCACCGCTCCCATCGGGCCAGGAGGTCCAGGAGCGGGGTCCGCCCGCCCCCGGCCGGCGCGGTTCCGGGGCCTCCGGGGTTTGTCCCAGGCGTGGCCCCTCCCAAGGAGGCGGCCAACTCCAGGCGCTCGGGGATGTCGGCCTCCAGCAGTTCTCTCAGCCGGTTCAGGTCGTCCACCACCGTCTCCAGGAGTTCCGGGGTTTGAGCGGTCCGGATGGCGTCACCTGGGCGGCCCCCGGCGAAGGCGGCGATGGCCTCAGCCTCCGGAAGGGGGAGCGCGAACCGGTCCGCCAGCGCCGCCGCCAGGGAGGTGACCGGCACTCGCCGGAGGTGAAGGGCCTGGCAGCGGGAGTGGAGGGTGGGAAGGACCCTGTCTGCCGATGCGGCCAGGAGCAGGAGGACGACCTGAGGCGGGGGCTCCTCCAGCACTTTGAGGAGCGCGTTGGCGGCTTCGTTGCTCATACGGTCGGCGTCGCGGATGATGAAGACACGCCAGCGGCCCTCGTAGGGCCGCAGCGCCGCCAGCTTTTGGAGTTCCCTCACCCGATCGATGCCCAGCTCTCGCTGGTTCGGCTCCAGCCCCAGGGCCACCACGTCGGGGTGCGCGCCGGCGCCGGCGCGACGGCAGGCGGAGCAGATGAGGCAGGGGCGGACGGGTTGCGGGTTTCGAGTTTCGGGTTGGGCATTCGGAAGATTGGACCCGAGGGCTCCGGCGCTGCCGGTGCAGTTCAGGGTCTGGGCGAGCGCGATGGCCAGGGAGGTCTTGCCGGTCCCAGGGGGGCCGACGATGAGGTAAGCGTGGGCGAGACGGCCCCTCACGAGGGCGTCCTGGAGACACCTTACGACGAGGTCATGACCTATCAGTCCCCATGCCTCGCCCCCCAGCATCGGCCTCAACCCGGTTCAGTCATGGATCAATCTGGCTGCGGGGTTTAGGTTAGCATAGTGCCATGGGAGAGTCCGGACGGCGAGGCAGGGCACGATGGGATGCACAGCAAGTCCAGGCGCTGCGCCGGCACCTGGGGCTGACCCAGCAGCAAATGGCTGAGCAGTTGGGGACTCGCCAGCAGACCATCAGCGAGTGGGAGACAGGGAGATATCTACCCCGAGGCGCCTCGGCCACCCTTCTCACCATGGTGGCCGAGCGGGCAGGCTTCCCGTACTCGGCCCATCAACCCCCACAGGAGCCCCCTGTCCGGAGACCAACTGACCCTCAGTAGGGAGCGCAGGGCGGACAGCGATAGGCGGAAGGCAGAAGGCGGCAGACGGAAATCAGCCTCCGCCTCACTAGCCGCGACGGATGAACGGTGATACGTGAACCCTCTCCGTTCATGCACGCACCACGAATGAGCCCTCTGTCCATTCGACCCTCCATCAGAGCGTCAAGTTCTGGCGATGCTACACGAAACCGTGTAGACTTACCCCAATGGAGGAGCATGAGGCGCGGCTCGCCGGGGCCTGGGCGCGAACGGCCGATGGGCGAGATCGGTTCACTCAGGAGGGTGAGCGGTTCCGGGTGCTGTTTCCTGGGCGGAAGAACGGCGGGCCGGGACCTGACTTTCGTGGCGCGCTGCTGCAGGTGGAGGGCCGGCGGGTCCGGGGCGATGTGGAGGCGCACCTGGTGGCGAGCGGGTGGCACGGGCACGGCCACGACTCCGACCCCCACTTTAACCAGGTAGTGCTGCATGTCGTTGGGCGGGACGATATGGGGACGCCCACCCGGCTGGCTAATGGGGCGAGGGTGCCGGTACTCGTCCTCCACGGCTGGCATGAGGAGGGCCATGTTCGAGGTCCGGGGTCCGGGGCCAGTGGTTTGGGGCCCACCGTCCGCCCTGGAGGAGGGGATCGGGCAGGTGGGTGTCTGGTTCGAGCTGGGAGGGACGTGGCGGCGCTACTGCTAAAGCAGGGGTTGATCAGGTTTCACGCCCGCGTGGCTCGTTGGCGTCGTGCCCGGGAGACGGATGGTGCACTGTACCGGGAGCTGTTGCAGGGGTTGGGGTACGGGAGAGAGGGAGCGCCCTACCTCCGCCTGGCGCGGGCGCTTCCCTGGGCCGCCTTGGCGGGGGCTCAAGGACTGCGGAAGGTCCAGTCGCGGCTCCTTGGGACCGCCGGGCTGATGGCCGCGGCTCCGAAGGATGTGGGCGCGGAGCTCAGGGCGCACTGGGAGGGGACGCCGAGCCTGCAGACTTCATCGTGGCGGGGTCCACCCTGCCGCCCCGCCTCGAATCCTGCCAGGCGGTTGTTAGGAGTGGGGGCGCTGTTCGTCCGCTGCTCTTCCCTGGGGTTGGCGCGGAGCCTGTTTGCCAGCTTGAATCCCCTACCGGCGCCCGAACGGGCGCAGGCAGGGCTGAGGCGTTGGTTGGCTGTTTCGGCGGATGATGCGGGCCTACCCCCGGGGCCGGCCCCTCTGGGAGGCGCCGTTGCCGACATCCTCGCCGTGAACATCCTGTTGCCCTTCCTGGCGTCCCGGCCGGAAATGCGGACCTGGGCAGGGGCGGCCTATCGCGACTACCCGCGCCTGGAACCGGACAGCGTCCTCAGGTCGATGGTCGAGCGCCTCGGCTTGGCGGGCCTCAGGTTGGGCGCATGCGGGCAGCAGGGGCTGCACCGGGTGTTCCGCTCATACTGTTCCCAGGGGCGCCAGCCTTGGTGCCCGCTATGTCAGGTATGAGGTACGAGACTACAACTCCTGTCTCGTGTCTCGTACCTGGCCTAGGAGTGCGGCCGGAAAGCCGCACTCAGTCGAGGGAGGTGGGGCAAACTGCCGCTGCGTGAACCTGGGGTCTGGGGCGCAGCCCCAGTGTCACCAGCTTTCCGGCCGGGCTTCTACGCCAGGGGGAGGTGGGGATGGACGTCGAGGTCCCATCCGGCGCGGTGGCCGGCGCGGAGGCGGAAGTAGCCGCAGGAGGCGATCATGGCGCCGTTGTCGGTGCAGAGGCTCACCGGCGCGACCCGAAGCGGGACCTCGGCGCGCTCTGCCAGCCGTTCTCGGAGGAGGAGGTTGGCCGCGACGCCGCCCGAGAGGAGGATCTCTCGGGCTCCGTGACGGAGGGCCGCGCTGGTGGTCTTGCGGACCAGGACATCCACCACCGCGTCCTGGAACGCTTTCGCGACTTCTTCGACGGGAACGTTCCCTCCGGCTTGGAGCTTTTCCACCAGGTGGAGGGCCGCGGTCTTCACTCCGCTGAAACTGAAGTCGTCGCTGCCCCGGAGCCAGGCCCTGGGGAGCTGGAAGGGAGGGGTCGCGGCGCCGGCCGCCGCCCGCTGGATCGCTGGCCCCCCGGGAAAGCCGAGGCCGAGGAGGCGGGCCACCTTGTCGAAGGCCTCTCCGGCTGCGTCGTCCACGGTTTGGCCGAGCCGCTGGTAGCGACCGTGGTCCTCCATAAGGAAAAGGCCCGTGTGCCCGCCCGAGACGATGAGGCAGAGGGCGGGGAACTCCGGCTCGCGGGCGTCCAGGCAGGTGCTGTAGATATGGCCCTCCAGGTGATGCACAGGGATGAGCGGCAGGTTTCGGGCGAACGCGAGGGCCTTGGCGTAATTCACGCCAACCAGCAGGGAGCCGGCGAGGCCGGGGCCGTGGGTGACGGCAATGGCCTCTATGTCGGGCCAGCCCCGGTTTGCGCGCTCGACCGCGGCTTCCACAACGCTGGGTAACTCCAGGAGGTGCTGGCGGGAGGCCACCTCGGGCACAATGCCGCCGAAGCGGGCGTGGAGCGATTCCTGGGACGCGACGACGTTGGAGAGCAGTCGGTGGCCGCCTGCTACCACCGCGGCGGCCGTTTCGTCGCAGGAGGTCTCGATGCCGAGGATGACGTTATCCACAGATTTCACAGATTCTTCGGAAAAATTTCTCCCCCTCCCCGCCGTTTTTTGATCCGCAGGTTGCGCAGATTTGAAAGATTGTCCCGCCCTCCCTACCCCGCCGATCATGTCACCGGCTCTGCGGACGGGGGAGGCAAATCTACGTCATCTGCGCAGTCTGCGGATAATCAGGGGAGGGGGAGGGTGGCTTGATACACCTTGGCGTCGGTGGCGAGGTAGGCCCTTCCGCTGGGCTCGTCTGCCCACAGGCTGTGAACGGAGCCCAGCTCGGCAGTAGGATACTGGCGCAGGAAGCGGCCGTCCCCCTTGTCGAAGACGGCGATACGGCGGTTCCCCTGATCCACGGCGTACAGATACTTGTGCGTGGCCGTGGTGAAGAGGCTCCCCTGGCTGGAGAGGGGCTGGTCGAGGCCGTCCAGGGTAAAGCCCTGGAGCCTGGCGCCGGAGAACTTCAAGATGCGTCCGGTGCGGAAAAGGACGTAAACGTCGCCATCCACCGCGAGGTCCACTGCGTCCCTGAGGTCCACACTGGGGAGGACAGGGCGGCGTTCGGTGTCGAAGCCCGTGTCGGTTGGGGTGTAACGCCAGACCTGGCTGGCCTTGGGGTCGAGGATGTAGAGGTTTCCGAGAAAGCCCGCGGCGGCCTGGAAACTGCCCCACTCCGAACCTCCTCGAAGGGGCAACCCCCGGGGCTCGGCGCCGGGGCGCAGCTCCAGGAGGCCATGGGTGTCGTCCAGGGCGAAGATGCTGTCCCGTGGCCACGCGCCGCCCCGGGGCATGGACAAGAGCGCGATGAGGCCGCGCCGGGCGGCGCCACCCCTGGCCTGGTAGAGGAGGGTGCCGCCCGGGGCCTCCGCGACCTGGACCACCCGGTCGCTGGCTTTGTCGAGGACGTAGAGGGATCCGGCCTGCTCGACCAGCTCTCGGAAGAGGACCGCGGAGCCGGGGATCGCGGGCCCATTCAGGACTGGTCGGGGCTCCCGCAGGGGATGTATCGCGTCGAGGCGGGCTACCGCGGCCTCGATCTGGTCGCCGAGCTGGGCCGCCTCCTCGTTTCCGGGCTCCTGCCTGCGGGCGGCATCCAGGTAGCTTGTGGCGTCCTTCAGCAGGCGGCGTTTGTCGTCGCCGGTGGTCGCCGCCTCGGCCCGTTGGAAGCGCTCCTGGGCCTCCGCAAACTGGGCGGCGGCCTGGGCCAGGGCTTGTGCCTGCCGCTCCTGGGTGGTGGCCTGGAAGGCGATGGCCGTCACCGCCAGCAAGGCCACCGCCGCCAGAGCGGCTGCGACGTGGGGTGAGAGGGCGCCTCCTGCCCGGCGGGTGCTGACGACGGGTACCCGCAGGTCGAGGGAGAGGCGTGGGGCGCCCTCCCAAGGTGCTGGGGTGGGCTGGGCCTGTCCTGATAGGGAGATGACCGGCTGGTCCGGTGGAGAGGAGGGGCCGGCGCTTGGCGGCGGGTAGGTCAGGGAGGGCACGTAGCTGTAGGGCCGCGGCGCCGAGAGATGGCCGTTGGTCCTCCTCGTCGGAGGGATGCTCTCCCAGGGGCGCTCCTCCACCACCACGCTCCCGAAGCTAGGCAGGCCCCGGGCTTCGGCGAAGAGATGGGCCATGCCCTCTTCGAGGCCGTCCCAGAACGAGGCGAGGATCCTCTCAGGGGAGCGGCCGAGGCCGCTGCGAGAAGAGAGGAGCAGCAGCCGCTCTCCTCGTTGCAGGCCCTCGCGCCCGACCCAGACCTGAGCCTCGGGTCCCTCCCCAAGCCTGGGTCCTGGTCCGGATGGGCTCCTGGCCAGGTCCCGGGCGCCGTCCTCTCCGAAGAGCCAGACGAGGGCGGGCCCGCCCACCGCGACGTAGAGGTCGGACCCCTCCGTGTCCTCCAGGACCCTCGTTCCGTAGGCAGCGCCGGACGGGCGCAGCAGGGCGCAGGCCGCGGAGACGGTGGTGCGATGGGGAGGGAGGGAGCGGGTGTTCTCCAGGAGCAGGCCCTGGTGGAGGTCCATTAGCGCCGCCTGGAGGCGGCCTGTGATGGAACGCCGGTCGCCTTCCAGGCGGGCCAGCAGCCGTTGAAACAGGGCGTGGCAGGTCTCCTGAGGATTGGGCCCGGTGGCTTCAGCAGCCAGGAACAGGTGGGCGGCGGTGCCGCCAAGCTGGAAGGTGTGGGACAGCGCGTAGGGACCGTCCTCCAAGGCAGCACCGTCTACCAGGTTCAGTTGCAGGACCGCGGGGGCGTACCAGGCGGAACGCTGTAGTACGCTCATCGGGGGGAATTATAACAGTGGCTCGTTTCCGAGTGAGGGTACAGCCCGGAGCCTCCCGGACGGCGCTGGTTCGTTGGGAGGGAGACGTGCTTCATGTGCGGGTCGCCGCGCCCCCCGTGGAAGGTCGGGCCAACGCTGCGTTGATTGAGCTATTGGCGAAGACCCTCGGCGTCTCCAAGAGCCGGGTGTCTATCGAAGCTGGCCAGCGGGGGCGAGAAAAGGTGGTGTGGGTGGAGGGTCTTGATGACGGCGAATTGCGGGGATTCACCTGGTCTTTAGCCAGTTCCGGTGACGAAACCGTGGGGTGGGGCCGAAAGCGGCGGAGCGTCCGAGGGGGGGCGGGTGGGCCCACAAAGCCGGGGAGTGGCGAAACGGGAGCAGTTGGCTAGTC
>CAZPYZ010000124.1:0-9249 GCA_964590215.1 uncultured Dehalococcoidia bacterium
TCGAAGTCTGGTTGGATCCCACCGGCTGCTGACCGTCCGTCAGAAATTCCCATGAGAATGGCCTTTGCCCCACCCCGGGTCGGCCAGGAAAACCTCATGACTACGGTTGATCGAGGGGCTCGAAGGGATTATAGTCCGCTCAGACTTCGTAAGGGTTTGACCGATGCCAGTCATTGACGCAGACACCCACGTTGATGAGTCGGAAGCCACCTGGGAGAAACTGGAGGGCGGTCCTTACGCGAGGTACAGGCCGGTCACCGTCTCACCAACTCCCCAGGAGATAAACCGCGCCGGCCTGGACCCCACGAGGAATCGCTTCTGGATGGTGGAGGGCAGGCTGCAGGCCCGGGCCGTCCGGGACGAGGTCAATCACCCCCCGCGCGTTCGGCGGGAGCTGCACGACGTCCCTGGTCGGGTGGCGCACATGGACGAGATGGGTGTGGACGTCCAGGTGGTCTTCCCGACCTTCTTCATCCGCTATCACACCAATAACGCCGAGGCCGAGTGGGCCCTCACCTCTACCTATAACCGGTGGCTCGCGGAGAGAAATGCGCTGAGACCAACGGGCGGCTCCGCTGGGCGCCCGTACTGCCCCTGCTGCGTCCGGATCGGGCGGTCGAGGAGATGCGGTGGGCCAAGGCCCACGGCGCTTGCGGGATTTTCAAACGAGGCCTCGACCTCGAGCGACCGGTCAGTGACCCCCATTTCTTTCCTGTCTACGAGGAGGCCAGCGCGCTGGATCTGCCGCTATGCTTCCACACCGGCCATCCCGGCCGGGACCCCGGCGGGGACCGCGGCTTCCCCATCATGTCCTCCATGATGGCGTTGCTCAGCTCCGGCCTCCCGGATAAGTTCCCGAAACTGCGCTTTGGGTTCATCGAGGCGGGCGCATCCTGGGTCCCCTACGTCCTCTCCCAACGGTCCATGAACAAGCGGGCCCAGTTGCGCAGCCGGCGCAGTGGGTGGGATGCGACCATCGACCTGGGAGAGGACCTGTTCCGCGCCAACCGGCTGTTCGTCACCATCGATCCTGTCGATGACGTCGAGTACCTGCTCAAGTTCGGGACCGAAGACAGCTTCATGATCGGCACCGACTACAGCCACACCGACATCTCCGCCAATCTTAGTGCGCTGGACGAGGTTCGAAGATGGGCCGACCAAGGCCGTATCAGCAAGACCGTGGCGCACAAGATCCTGGAGAGTAACCCGCAGGCGTTCTACGGTTTGTAGCTGACGCCGGCCACGCAGAAATCGCGGAGGAGGATGATCCTATGATCACGATCGACGCCGACGCTCACGTCGTCGAGACTGAGCGTACCTGGGACTTCATGGAGAAGCCGGATCAAAAATACCGCCCGCAGGTGGTTTCGTCACCGTCCGAGCCGAGCAAGTACTACTGGATGGTGGATGGGAAGATCCGAGGTTCCGCCCGACAGGTCGTCACAGCTGGTCAGTTGGACGACCTCTCCAGCAAGATCGGCCGTAACATCACGACACCGCGGGAAGCCCGGGAAATGGAGAACGTCGGGGTTCGGGTGAAGCACATGGATGAGCTGGGGGTGGATGTCCAGGTGCTGCATTCCACCATCTTCATCCGGGATTTCGTCTCCAAGCCCGACTCCGAGATCGCGATCTGCAACGGCTGGAACCGCTGGCTGGCCGATATCTGGCAACAAGGCGGAGGACGCCTGCGGTGGACCTGCGTGCTGCCGCTTCGGACCATGGATCACGCCATTCAACAGCTTCGCTATTCCCACGAACACGGGGCCTGTGGCGTGTTCATGCGCGCCATCGAGGGTGAACGGGTGTTGCATGACCCGTATTTCGACCCGCTCTATGAAGAGGCGGTCCGCCTCAACATGCCGATGATCGTGCACATCGGCAACGCCAACACCTACACGAGTGAGCTGCTCTCCCAGTTCGTGGGCACGGGGTCTACCTTCTGGACTATCCGTCTGATGACCGTCGGAGCCTGCCATTCCATCATCCTCAGCGGGCTCATGGATCGCTTTCCCGGATTGCGCTATGGCTTCGTGGAGGCCAGCTCCCAGTGGGTCCCCTACATGCTGGCGGACCTAAAGCGACGGCTGCCGGGGCTCGGAAAGCAGTACCGGCCCGACCTCCTGAAGCAACAACGTCTGTACGTCACCATGCAGAGCGACGACGATATCGACTACGTCGTGAAGTGGGCGGGGGAGGACAACCTGGTCATCGGGACAGACTACGGCCACACCGACCAGTCCTCCGAAATAGAGGCGCTGCGGGCTCTGCGGCAGAACGAACAGATAGAGCCCCGGGTGGTAGAAAAGATCCTGGACCATAACCCCAGGGCCCTCTACGGCCTGTCGGTCTAGCGTTCTGCGCCAGAGGTCAGGCTTCGTCATTCTGAATCAGAATGTCAGGTCGTCCGAAGGAGCAGCAATGACAACCACAACCTCCATCTACAACCGAGTCACCCTGAAGCACGGCGTCACCCGGTATATCGACGTGGGCACCGGCGACCCGCTGATCCTGTTGCACATCTCCAGCATCGAAGGTGGCGCCGATGATTGCCTGGCCACCCTCGATATCCTGTCAGCGAAGTTCCGCGTGCTAGCCCCCGACCTCCTCGGCTGGCCGCCCAGTGACACCATCGACGGCATCGATGCGTTCCCTTTCCTCGTCGACTTCCTCAGGGAGTTCCAGGATGCCCTGGAGATCACCCGCAGTCATATTTGCGGGGTCTCGATGGGCGGCTGGATTGCCGGCCTCTTCGCCTACGAGAGCCCGGACCGCTGTGACCGGGTCGTCATCGGGGGCCACCCCTTCACCGGTGCCCTCAACCAGGGCATGCTCAACTACTCCGTCGATTCTGTTACCCCGGACGAGAAGGTCCGACAGTGGATAGAGAACGTGACACGGGGTCGGGGCGTGGACACCGAAGCGCTGGTCGGGCAAAAGCTGGTAAAGATACGTGAGCCCGGTTTCGTAGAGTCGTTTTCGACGCTGATGCGCAGCATGGGGAATCCGGCCAACCGCGCTCGTTACGCCCTGATCCACCGCCTGCCCAAGATGCGGATCCCTGTCCTCATTCTCATCGGTGAGCGAGACGCCGCCGCCATGCGGCTCAAGGATGAGGTGATGGCGGCGGCGCCCACCGCGGAACTCAGAGTAATTCCGTCGGGACATCGCATGCATCTCGAAGACCCAGAGCTCTTTGCGATAACGGTCAGGGATTACTTAAGCGGCTCATAGCGAGCTGCGTTCAGCACGAAGGGCCGACCGGGGGTTCTTCGGCCTGCCGGCAACGAGACCCGACGACCAAGACGCCGCTCGTATAGGAGGCCGATGCTGGGTGCCGGACGCTCCAGCCGCGATGTCCCGAAGCGCCCGGCCCTTCGAAGTGCTGCCCGTTTGGCGCTAGTAGCGGGTCCCTGGTTCGCCGGCCCCCTGGGCGCGCCACCGGCGCTCGACCTCCGGCAGGAGCTTGGCGGCCGCGTCAAGGTTGCCCTGGGAGGCCAGTTGCTCGTAGCCGGCTTTGGCTAGCATTTGCGGCAGTTTCTTGCTCACTAGGCCAATGGCCCAGCCGATGCCGTCGTCGATGGTCAGCGGGTCCAGATCGTAGCGCAGGTTCTTGCCCCCCGGCGCGTAGTGGTAGTGAGGCTGCACCCGGAACATATCGATGCGGAGCAGTTCCACCTTGTTCCCATCGACGACCGAGTTCACCCGCATCGTCGGCCCGCCGTCCTGGCCCGATCCCTGCATTCGGCTCTCTACGAAGAACTCCAGGTCGCCTGCGGTCAACGTCTCGCCCATGGTCTCACCTCTCTCTGGTATTGGCGCCCCCATCCTAGACCAATTCCCCGTTCGCCGCACGTCGCGTTCGCCCCGACGCCTGGCCACGATCCTCCAACGGACACCCCGAAGCCGCGCCACGTAGGGGCAGACCTACGTGTCTGCCCAGGCGCACACACAGGTGCGCTCCTACGGAACCTGATGGTGGATTATGGCCCGGTAGCGATTGTCCCAATCCCAGAGGTATGCTAGGCCCAGCCCAAACTCCAGGACAGGAGGTGCCTCAAGGCCATGAAGATCGGATTCTACAACGACTTCCGCCCCTGTGTGCTCACCAACCGTGGTGTGGTCGATGTGAGCCGCGCCGTACGGCCCTTTCAGGCTGGGTCGCCCCAACTGCTGATGGAAAACATCATCATCAACTTCAACATCCTGCGCTCGCAGCTGGAGGCCGCAGCAGCGCGAGGAAAGGCCGTCCCCCTGTCCCAGGTGCGGCTCAGGCCACCTCTGCCGCGCCCAGGCAAGGTCCTCATGGGGCAGGGCAACTACATGGAGTTTGTCGCAGGGGGGAAGCCGAGGCCGCTGAGCATGTTTTGGAAGTCCCCCGATGCGACCATCGGGCCGGGCGACACGGTGATCCTTCCTCCCTTCAAGGCGCGCATTTTCCATCATGAGGCGGAGCTTGCCCTAGTTATCGGGAGGGAAGCCCGCAACGTCCCCGCCGCCAGAGCGATGGACTACGTCTTCGGCTACTTCGCCGGGGTAGACGTCTCGGCCCGTGCGCCGTGGATCGGCGGGCCGGGCGCCAACGCCAACACCGGTGACGGGCCCTGGTTGCCCGGCAACTTTGGGAAGTGCTTCGACACCTTCCTCCCCTTGGGGCCGGCCATCACCACAGCAGATGAGGTTCCCGATCCCCACAACCTGCACGTGGAGTATTGGGTCAATGGCCAGATCAGGCACGACTACCACACCAACGATATGGAACACCGGATCCCCGAGCTCATCGAGACCATGTCGAGCATTATGACCCTCAAGCCCGGCGACATGATGATGTGCGGCACTAACCATCAAGGCTTGGGCCCTCTACAGGACGGCGATGTGGGCGAGATCCGCATCGATATCATCGGTGGCTTCAGCAACCCCGTCGTCGACCCAGAGAAGCGGTCCTGGCCGGTAGGTGTGGAGACCGCCGCGGCGGAGCGGGTCCGGGCAACACGAGAACCGGCTCGAACCTGAGGAGGAGCCTTGTTCTGCCGGGGGGAACGTCCCCAGGGGGATGTGCGGGGACCTCACGTAATGCGTGATGCGTGACCACCCCCCGCCATTCCGTATCACGCATTACGCATTACGTTGAGCTCGCCAGCCCCTTCTCCGCGGCCGCCCGCACCCCCCGTAGGTTCCCTTCAACCGTCCCCCGCGCGTTGAACACCGCGGACCCTGCCACCAGTACCCGGGCACCAGCTTTGACCGCACGCGGCGCGCTCGCCTCGTTGATTCCCCCGTCCACCTCGAGTTCAGCACCGTAGCGGCCCTCGTCTAACATAGCCCGGAGGCGCTCGATCTTGGGAAGCGTGCCGTCGATGAATTCCTGTCCTGCGAAGCCCGGGTCAACGGTCCCCAGGTTCACGAGGTCCAGCTGGTAGAGGGCTTCTTCTACCAGGCCCAAGGGCGTCGCGGGGTTCAAGGCTGCTCCGGCACGTAAACCGAGCTTCTTGATGGCTTCAAGGGTTCGGTGTAGGTGGACCGTCGCCTCGACGTGAACGGTCAAGACATCCGCGCCCGCCTCGGCGAACTCTTGAAGATAACGCTCCGGAGCGTGGACCATCAGATGAACGTCCAGGGGGATCCTCACCAACGGACGGATGGCCCGAACCACCAGAGCGCCAAAGCTGATGGGCGGCACGAACTGGCCGTCCATGACGTCCACGTGCAGGTAGTCCGCCCCAGCGCGCTCCGCCTCCTTCACCTGCTCCCCCAACCTCGTGAAGTCTGCGGAGAGGATAGAAGGGGCGATCTTTATCCTTTGGCCGTTGGCCGGTGTCATTCCCCAAAGGTAGCTGGATCGAGGTAGGGCACCTGGAGGGGCTCTTCTTCCCGCAGCCGTCGGCGCGCCTCCGCCAGCCGGGCCTCGACCTGCCGCGGCGCTGTGCCTCCAGTGGCGTCCCGGGCCGCCAGGGCCTCTTCAACGGTCAGCGCAGCCACGTCCTCCCGAAACAAGGGCGAGAAACGCCGGTATTCTTCCAGGGTCAACTCATGCAATCCCTTCTCTTGATCCTGGGCGTATCGCACCAACCGCCCGACGCAGTGGTGGGCCTCTCGGAAGGGAAGACCCGCTTTGGCTAGATAGTCGGCGAGATCGGTTGCAAGGGCGTACCCCCCTTCCGCAGCCTCCCGGCACCGATCCCCCCTTACAGAAAGGGTGCTCATCAGGCCCGCCATGGCCTTCAGGCAATCGACAAGGGTGTCTATGGTTCGAAACAGCCCTGCCTTGTCCTCCTGCAGGTCACGGTTATAGGAGAGGGGCAACCCCTTCATGACTCCCAGCATCGCCACCAGATTTCCGTACACTCCGGAGGTTTTCCCCCGAACCAGCTCCGCGACATCGGGGTTCTTCTTCTGTGGCATGACGCTGCTGCCGGTGGCGTAGGCGTCATCCAGCTCGATGAAGCCGAACTCCAGGGATGACCAGAGGACTACCTCTTCCGCCAGGCGGGAGAGATGCATCATGCAGATGCTGGCCGCCGCCTGGTATTCGACGACGAAGTCACGGTCAGACACCGCGTCTAGGCTGTTCAACGACACCGCGGCAAACCCTAGTTCACGTGCGACGCTCTCGCGGTCGATGGGATAGGGCACTCCCGCCAGCGCCCCAGAACCGAGAGGCATGAAGTTAGTCCTTTTGAAGCAGTCCCTGAATCGATCCTTGTCGCGCTCCAGCATTTCGAAATAGGCCAACAGATGGTGGGACAGGAGCACCGGCTGCGCTCGCTGAAGGTGGGTATAGCCGGGCAGCACCGCGTCGGAGTGCCGTTCCGCAAGCTCGACCAGGGCTGCTTGCAGCAGGGCGGCCGCCTGCAGCGTCTCGGCGATGGCCTCCCGGGTATACAGCCGCAGGTCGAGGGCCACCTGGTCATTACGGGAGCGGGCGCTGTGAAGCTTTCCGGCAACCGGGCCAATCAGCTCCGCCAGCCGGCCCTCCACCGCCATGTGGATGTCCTCCTGGGAGGAGGTGAACTGAAACGCGCCGGACTGGATCTCCTGCCACACCCGGCGCAGCCCATCTACGATTGCCTCGGTCTCTTGGCGGGCGACGATCCCCTGCCGGCCCAGCATGCGCACGTGGGCCGTGGAACCGGCGATGTCGTGGCGGGCCAACCGCCGGTCAACGTCGATGGAAGCGGTGAACCGCTCCACCTGGGGGTCTGTGCCCTTGGTGAAGCGCCCGGCCCAGGGCTTGGACGTCATCCTCTCGGCGCGGGGCTCGGGTTCTCTCGTTCGGCCAGCTTCTGCCTAATCTTTGCGTCCTGCTCTTCAGTCAGCTCGATGAAACTGGACGGGAGGGGCTCCAGTACGAGCTTTAGGTCTTGCAGCCGCCGCCCCCCGAGCAGGTTAGAGACTCCTTTGATGATGAGGTGGGCCACCCGTCCATCTTTGGCCAGAAAGACCACCACGTTCTCCCCCACCTTCTTGATCTCGCCGTCTGCATTCAAGGGGAAGACTAAGTTCACCGAATCGAACTCTTCTTCCACGTACAGCTTCATCTACGCCCCTCCTCCAAGACGTTCTCCACCACGTAATGGTCGCCCGCCGGTGTGAAGGCCACGTGTGGTGTCCGTCCCCCAACGCGTCCGGATACCCGGATGTGACTCCGACCCGCCTGGCTCCTGCTCCCAGGATACCCAACTGCCGATAAGCTGGTTAATAGCCGCCTCTGTCACGCCCAACTCTGCCAACTTCTCCCTGACTTCAGGTAGGAACCTGATCCCCGGCACCGCCGGCCCGGCCCTTACGAGCTGGGGCCAACCTCTCCCACCCGTCCCCCATCCGACGCAGTCCGTCCCCGCCCGAAGTCCTGCAAGAGGCTGGTGAACTCCATGGGGAAGATGAACTTGGTGCTGGGCCCGGCCCCTAGGGCTTTCAACGTGTCGAAGTACTGGATGAGCATCGTCTTCTCGTCCACGGCACGGGCTGCGCCATAGATCTGCGTCAAGGCCAGGCTGAAACCCTCGGCTCGCAGGATGGCGGCTTGCCGGTCGCCCTCGGCGGTCAGGATCGCAGCCGATTTCTGCCCTTCTGCTACCGTCACCGTCGCCTGGCGCTGGCCTTCCGCCTCGGTCACCGTCGCCCGGCGGTTCCGCTCCGCGGCCATCTGCCGGTTCATCGCGTCCTGAATGTCTCGCGGCGGCACGATCTCCCGGATCTCGACGGCGGTTACCTTCACGCCCCAGCGCTCCGTGACCTCATCGAGCTTGGTGGCAAGCAACTGGTTTATTTGGTCCCGTTTTGCCAGAACATCGTCCAGGGGGATGTCGCCGATCACGGCTCGGAGGGTTGTTGTAGCGATACCCCTGGAGGCCCCGGCGAAATCCTGCACAGCAATCACGCTGTCGTCCGGGGTCACCACGCGCCAGTAAATGAGGAAGTCCACGCCGATGGGGGCGTTGTCCCGGGTGATGCAGGTCTGGGACGGCACCTCCAGAAAATTCTCCCGCAGGTCCACCCAGACAGCGCGGTCCACGAAGGGCCAGAGCCAGACGGGTCCGGGCCCCTTGGTCCCGATGGAGTTCCCCAGGCGAAACACCACCAGGCGGTTGTACTGCGCCACGATCTTGATGGCGTTCCACGCCAGGATGAGAAAGAGGATGACGAGTACGGCGATGGTCACGATATCCATGACTGCCTCCTACCGAACGGCTAAGAGCTCCACCTCAAAGGTCAGCGTCGCGTTGGCCGGGATCACGTTCCCGAACCCCCGTTCACCATACGCCAGATTGGGGGGAATGATAAGGCGCCGCTTGCCGCCCACCCGCATCGTCGCCACGCCCTCGTCCCAGCCCTTGATGACCTGGCCGCGTCCCAGGGCAAACTGGAAGGGTTCGCCGCGGTCCAAAGAGCTGTCGAACTTCTTCCCATCGACCAGCCAGCCGGTGTAGTGGACGGAAACGGTCTGCCCGGTCTGAGGCGAGGCGCCGGTCCCGAGGGTGATGTCGGTGTACTGCAGCCCGGAGGACGTAGTCGTCGCGTTGGCCGGCGGGGGAGTACCACCGCCCAGGCTGCCCACTGCCGCACAGGCCAGGCCGAGGAGGGTGCACGCCGCGGTGATTCTGAGCGAAGGGAAGAATCTCGAAGGGAGGTTGGGTGGCACTGCTTGTTGTTCGGTGGTCGGTGGTCGGTGGTCAGTGCTCACTGTTCACCGTTCACTGTCCACCGTTCACTGTCCACTGTCCACTGTCCACTGTCCGCTGTCCACTG
>CAZPYZ010000124.1:9259-9486 GCA_964590215.1 uncultured Dehalococcoidia bacterium
GTGATGTCGGTGTACTGCAGCCCGGAGGACGTAGTCGTCGCGTTGGCCGGCGGCGGATTGCCGCCACCCGGGTTAACCGCCGTACACGCGAGAGCCAGCACGCCACAGCTTACTATCACTCCGAGAGCCTGCCCTTGTTTCGTAGCGCGGGGGCTTGCCCGGCTTGCACCCCGCATCCCCACCGGGCCACGAGGGTCCGCACTACGGATTTGCGCGGTGCGTTCCCA
>CAZPYZ010000125.1:0-2463 GCA_964590215.1 uncultured Dehalococcoidia bacterium
ATTTACCCGCGAGGCCGCTGAGGCCATCGCCCGCGAGACGGGCGAGCCTGAGTGGGCTCAGGAGCGCCGCATCGAGTCGTGGCGCGTGTTCGAGGACACGCCCATGCCGTCGAGGACGGATGAAGACTGGCGCCGCACCGACATCTCGGGGCTGAAGCTCGACGCCTTCCACCCCATGACCCAGGGCGAGGGGACCTCTCCCCTGCGGGCCACCGACCTGGCGGGTACTCCCACCATGTTGTGTGCGGAGGCCCGGGAGCAGGGTGTCCTCTGGACCACCCTCGCCCAGGCCATGCGCAGCTACCCAGACCTTGTCGAGCGGTACCTGCTGAGGCAGGGCGTCCTTCCGGCCTATAACAAGTTCGCGGCATTGAACGGCGCGTTCTGGCAGGACGGGACGTTCCTGTACGTCCCGCGGGGCGTCGCGATCAAAATGCCCTTCC
The DNA here is from genome assembly GCA_964590215.1 of uncultured Dehalococcoidia bacterium. GTDB lineage: Bacteria > Chloroflexota > Dehalococcoidia > SHYD01 > SHYD01 > CAZPYZ01. Next base: position 444 of record CAZPYZ010000125.1, read on the forward strand.
TGAGCCTGCGGAGTGTCTCGCCGGGGGGTGCGTCCATTCCACGGACGATCATCGTGTTGGAGGCTGGGGCCAGTGCGACCTACCTGGAGTGGCAAGAATCCGCTGGGGGCGAGGCAGGCCTCCACTGCGGCGTGACCGACCTCCTGCTGCAGGAGGGCGCAGAGCTCCGCTATCTCGTTGCTCAGGAGTGGGGCCGCGGCGTCTGGGATTTCTCCATCACCCGCGCGACCCTCGGCGCCGACAGCCGGCTCCGTACCTTTGGCATCGGGCTCGGCGCCAAATCGTCACGGGTGCATCTGGACGCCATCCTCGAAGGCACTGCTGCCGAGGCAGAGCTGCGGGGCGTCTACTGCGGCGACTCGCGGCAGCATTTTGAGTACCGGACGCTACAGGACCACGCCGGCCCGCACACCCGCAGCGACCTCCTCTACAAAGGCGCCTTGAAAGACAGGGCCAACGCGGCCTACACCGGCACGGTGAAGGTCGAACCGGATGGCCTGCACAGTAGTTCCAACCAGACGAACCACAATCTGCTGCTGAACTCAGGGGCCAAGGCTGATTCGATACCCATCCTGGAGATCCTAGCGAAGGATATCGATCGCTGCAGTCATGGCGCCACCGCGGGGCAGGTCGATGAGAGCCAGCTCTTCTACCTCATGTCCCGGGGGCTGAGCCGCGCCGAGGCCTACGAGCTCATTGTCGTTGGGTTTTTTGAAAGCATTGTCAGCGCGCTGCCGGTTCCCGAGCTGCAACAGCGGGTGTGGGAGAGCCTCAGCCGCAAGCTGGCCCTTCACTTCGCCGAGCACGGGGAAGGGGCATGACGCGAGGCCGTGGTGAAGGCAGGCAGCGTGAAACTCCTTTAGGGCCGGGCGCGCCTCGTGCCTGAGTTCATTACCGTGGCCAAGCTAGCCGATCTACCCTCAGGGAGCATTAAGGCCTTCACGGCTGGTGATTTCCATCTGGCTCTGGCCAACGTGGGGGGCCAGATCTACGCGTTGGAGGACGTGTGCACGCATGACGGTGGCCCCCTGGGCCAGGGCGAAATCCTGGACTACGAGGTTGAGTGTCCTCGCCATGGGGCCCGCTTCGATGTCCGCACCGGCGCCGTCACTGCATTCCCAGCCGTCGTCGGTGTCAAGACCTTCGCCGTCCGGGTGGAAGGGTCGGAGGTGCAGGTAGCTATAGACGAGTTCTGAGTTCTGGGTTCGACGTTCTGAGCATCTATCCGTAACTCAGAACCCGGAACCTCGAACGCAGCATCGGAGATGATCATGTTCGATCCCAAGAAAATCAGACGAGATTTCCCCATCCTGGCCCGCGAGGTCCACGGCCGGCCGCTGGTCTACCTGGATAACGCCGCGACGTCCCAAAAGCCTCAGCAGGTTATAGATGCCCTGACCCGCTACTACAGGGAGTACAACGCGAACGTTCATCGCGGCATCCATACCTTGGCGGAGGAGGCGACGGCGGCCTACGAGGAGGCGCGCAAGAAAGTTGCGACCTTCATCAACGCCGAGGGTCCTGAGACCATTCTCTTCACCCGCAACACCACGGAGGCTATCAACCTGGTGACTTACGCCTGGGCGCGGCGACGCTTGAAGCAGGGTGACGAGATCATCAGCACCGTCATGGAGCATCACAGCAACCTCGTCCCCTGGCAGATGGTCGCCGAGGAGACGGGGTGCACCCTCCGGTTCGTGGACATAACCGAAGATGGTTACCTCGACTTGGACTGCTTCAACAAGCTCCTGTGCGATCGCACCCGCCTCGTCGCGGTGTCTCACTGCTCCAACGTGCTCGGTACCATTAACCCGATCCCGTATATTGCTCGTGCGGCCCATGCCTACGGGGCCTTGGTGCTGGCCGACGGCGCTCAAAGCGTCCCCCACATGCCGGTGGACGTCCGGGAGTTGGACTGCGACTTCCTCGCCTTCTCCGGCCACAAAATGATGGGACCCACGGGAATCGGCGCGCTCTACGGGAGACCGAGTGTCCTGGAGGAGATGGGACCCTGTCTCTT
>CAZPYZ010000125.1:2473-9448 GCA_964590215.1 uncultured Dehalococcoidia bacterium
CCTTCCTCGGAGGCGGGGAGATGATCCGGGAGGTCCGCCTGGAGCGGTCCACCTGGAACGTCCTGCCGTGGCGCTTCGAGGCCGGCACCCCGAACATCGCCGACGCGATTGCGTGGGGGACCGCTATCGACTACCTGACCGAGTTGGGCATGGGCAACGTTCGGGCCCATGACCTCGAGTTGACGGCCTATGCCATGCAGCGCCTGGCGGAGGTCGAGGGTCTGACGCTCTACGGGCCTAAGCAGGCCGAAGACCGGGGTGGCGTGGCGGCCTTCAACCTCGCCGAGGTGCATCCCCATGACGTTGGGACGGCATTGGACCGACACGGGGTCGCCATTCGGGCCGGGCACCACTGCTGCCAGCCCCTCCATAGGACCCTGGGTCTCACGGCCACCGCGCGGGCCAGCGTGTACGCCTATAACACCTTCGAGGAGATCGATGCTCTCGTCGACGCGATCAACAATACCCAGCAGTTCTTCACCCGCGTCGGCGTGCGCGCGGCACGTCATGCGTGACGTCTGATGCGTCTCTTCACCTGTTGGGTATGACGTATCACGCATCACAGCCTCACCGGCAGGGACCATGTCACTAGACGCTCTCGACGCTCTTTACAAGGAAGTCATCCTCGACCACTACCAGAATCCCCGGAACCGCCAGCCCGTCGCGGACCCCACCGTCGCGACGGAAGGGTACAATCCCGTATGCGGAGACCAGCTGACCCTCCAGCTCAAGCTGGTCGACGGCAAGATCACCGGGGTCGGCCTCCAGGGCAAGGGCTGCGCCATCAGCCAGGCCTCGGCCTCTATGATGACGGAGGCTATCCAAAACCAGACGCCTGAGGATGCCGAGCGCCTCGCCGACGCCTTCCGTCAGTTCATGACCGCCGACGAGTTGCCCGAAGGGGACTTGGGCGACCTCCAGGTGCTCGAGGGCGTCCGCCAGTTCCCGGTCCGCATCAAGTGCGCCACTCTCGCCTGGCATACCCTTCAGGAGGCCCTCAAGGAGTACCGCTCCGGCCAGCGCGCGGGGAAGCTGGTTATCCGGGAGTAGGGATTCACGAGCGCATGGACGCAGCCGAAACCTGGAAGCTTATCGACGAACTGGCCCGGCAGGGACGCTGGCGGGAGCGTGCTGAGCTTGTCGCGGAAACCCAGGATTGGCTCCCAAGGAGACCACGCCCCCCTCAGCGGCCCGAGTCCGAGTGGGAGTACGACGACAAACTCCTTGAGCTCTTTGACAAACACAACCTCCCGGCCGAAGTCCGAGAGCAGGGCAAGCAACTCATGGCCGACAAGAAGTACAGCGAGGTGTGGGAAGTGCTGGCCACGCATCTCGGACGAACCACCACACTCGAAGAGATGTACAGGACCGACACGGAGGCCTTCTACAGGGGGGAGTACTATCGACCGAGCCATTGGGACCAGAAGCCGGGTGGCCGACAGCAGCTTTGAGGTGGCCTTTGCGCTCAGCGCCCGTGCGTACTACGACGCTCTTCCCGCCCTTGACCGGACCGAGATCGATGCAATACGGGAAGCCATCGAGGCAGACCCATCCCCGGACGGCCAACTGAAACGAGCCCTCGGCGTGCTTGACTTGTTCGTCTACGAAGACGAGCGATGGGCGGTTCTCTACGAGATGTCTGAACCAGGCCATATCTCGATCGGTGAGATCGCTCGGACCGACCAGCCCCGGTCGTGGCGCCCCAGCTAGCGGTGGTGTTCATCCTCTCTGTCGCGGTTCTCCTCGTCGCCTGCACCGCGCCTGCAAGCGACCCCTCGGGACTCGCACGAACCTCAACCCAAACGCCGCGCGCTACACCGGCGCCAGCAAATACCCTTCCAACACCAGCCGCCACCATCGGCCCGGAAGACCCCGTCGGTTTCCCGCTCCCCCTAAACCTGAAACCCATGCGCGTGGTCGAGACCGGCGCGACCCGTGCGGTTGTCCCTCCGGCGGAGAACGGCCCCACCCTCGAACAAGTGGCCCGAGAGGTCCAAACCCGCCCGCAGAACGATATGGAGTCCAACCGCTACGGCTGGAACTGCCGCCTCCATGACAAGCACGAAGGCACTGGACCCGCCGTCGACTGGTACCTTCCGTCCGGTACCCCCATCACTACGGTAATGGGCGGCGAGGCTGAGCTGTACGTCATCACTACCGCCAACAGCTACGAGTTCTACCGGGTCGACCCCTCGATCACCCTCGGCCTGCCGGCGCCCGGCGTCCCTCTCTATCCCCTCCCGGGTCCCAGCGGCGGGATGGGCGTCTTCGTCAGCGTGTTGAACGGGACCTTGAGGGCCGAGTATGGCCACCTGGACCTCCCTACGACCCTTCCCCTGGTGCCCGAGAGCGCGTTCGTGCCGCCCTTCCATCGCGGCTTCAACTATGAGGGCCGCTTCGGCCGGCCCATCGACTACCAGCAGACGACCCTCATCGCCCGCTGGACCGCCCGCAAGGGTGATATCATCGGCAGCGTTGGCAACACTGGCTACTCCGACGTGCCGCATCTCCACTACCAGATCGTCACCAAAGACCGATCCACCAAGTTCTGCCCTACCCGTGAGCAGTTCCCCAGCTCTGGCTGGCTCTTCCAGCGGCCGGAGGGGTTCCCACGGCCGTGAGGCTCCTCCTTGGGGACTGTTGCCGCTACGCGCCCAGCTGTTGCATGAGGGCCGGAAAGTCGGCCTGGGTCCACCGCTCCACACACTTGCCGTTGCGGAAGTGCAGGATTGTGATCCCGGTAAGCGTCACGCGCTTGCCTGTAGCCGGCGCTCCCATGAACTCGCCACTGTGGGTCGCGGAGAAGGTGAAGCGGAAAGCCAGCCTCTCTTCCTGGGCGATGACGTCCTCAAGGACGACCTTGCCGCCGGTCAGGACCTTCATGAAGGTCTGGTAGAACGCCCTTATGCCCTCCCGACCCGGCTCCACCCCTTCGTAGCCGTGGAGGACAGCGCTTTCGTCATAGAGGTCCAGGTAGCCTTCGAGGTCCCCGGCGTTGAATCTGGCCATGGACCGCTCCAAGAGCATCCGTTGTTCTTCGACAGACATGTCTCCCTCCTGGTCTCCTCCCCGGCGTAGTTGGCGGAGGTATCGACTAAAATCACCAGCGAGTGTCCTCGGCCAGGGCCGCGTCGTGATTCTCGGATATAGGGTCGACAGGGGCGTCGTTGAGACCGCCTGGTCCCAATGAAATGGAAGTCCTCCCACCGGAGGCGCCGCACTGGCGCATGCCAAGATGAACGTGAAGCGCCTCGCGCAGCAGGGCGGCGATGGAAATGCCTCGCTCGAAGGCGCGAGCCCGCGCGAGGGTGTACGTTCGTCGTCTAGTTGGACTTGTGTGCGCTTCATCGGTTCGGCGCCGCCCCAAGGTAATACATCATGCTAGCATCGCTCCATGGTTGGCTTACGTCCCAAAGGCCCCCAATGACGTTCGCTGAGATTGCGCTGAGCGCAGCCGAGGTCGCGGCGGGGGTTGTCCGGGAGGGATACGCGAGGTCACACGTCCAGACGGTCAAGGAGGGGATCGACTTTGCGACGGACACCGACACGCGCGCGGAAGAAGCGATACTGACGGTGCTGCGGCAGCACTGTCCGGATCATGGGGTGCTCGCCGAAGAGGGAGGATGGACCGGCGACAGGGGCGCGAGGTTCACCTGGCTGGTCGACCCCCTGTGCGGGACGATGAACTTCACCGCGGGAGTACCGCTCTTCTGCGTGAACATCGCGCTGCTCGAAGACGGCGAGCTGGTGTTGGGGGCACAGGCCGAACCGCTGTCTAGGGAGGTTCTCCTCGCCGAACGCGGTCTGGGGGCATACCTGCTGGACGAGGCGGGTCGCAAGGAGCGTGTGACCCCTAGCGCCACATCGCGCCTGCTGATCCTCGACTTCGGGAGCACGCCCGACATCACGGCGATGGAGAAGGAGGAGCCTGGGTTGCTCCGCTGGCTTGCGACGCGAGGCCTGACCTCAGAGCGGTTTGCGGCGCGCATTCTGGGGACCAGCCTGTCAAGCGGGTATATCGCGCGGGGACGCCTTGCGGCGGGGGTTATGCTGCGGGCGGACGCCGTGCACCACGCGGCGGGGGCACTGATTTGCCGGGAGGCCGGGTGCATCGTTCGAGACCTGGAAGGCCGTGAATGGACCCCGCGGTCGAATCATTGCGTCATCGCGGCGGACCGGGTGACCTACGAGGAGGTGAGGGAGATTCTGGGTACTTTCTGTTAGAATCCTTGACCACCGAGGAGGAAGCGGCATGCGGTTCTATAGCTTCGACGAAACGACATACCCTGGCGTGCCGGATGACGTCGGGCCCGAGGTCAGGCAAACGAACCGGTTCTGCGACCCGGCGGTGGCGGCGGAGACCTACCGGGAGCACTTGGAGGAGTGGGAGCTGTGCGAGGAGCTGGGATTCGACGGGGCCCTGGTGAATGAGCACCACTTCACCTACTTCAACATCAACCCCTCCAGCACGGTGCTGGCGACCGCGCTCATCGCCCGCACCAAGCGGATGAAGGTAGGGGTCATCGGCCACGTCCTTCCGCTGCGGCACCCGGTGCAAACCGCAGAGGAGTTCGCGCAGATGGACGTCCTCTCGGGGGGGCGATTCATCGGCGGGATAGTGCGGGGCGTTCCCCAGGAGTTCGTCTCCTACAACGTGGACCCCTTCACCAGCCGGGAGCGCTTCGTGGAGACCTTTGACATCATTCAGCGCTGCCTGAAAGAAGAGATCTTCGACTACGAAGGGAAGTTTTATCAGCTCCGTGCGGTCTCGGTGTGGCCGCGGCCGCTGCAAAACCCGATCCCGATGTGGATGCCGGCGGGGTCGGCCGAGACCATCGAATTCGCGGCGGAACGCCGAATCCCCATCGCGCGGGTGTGGAGCCCATCGCTGACCTGGCAGGACGTCTTCGAGTACTACAAGCAGGTGGCGAAAGAGAAGTTCGGATGGGAGCCCGGCCCGCAGCATCTCATCGGGGCCAGGTACATCCACGTGGCGGAGACCAACGAACAGGCCATCGACGAGTGCCGCGACGCGGTCATGTACGTGCGGCGGCTGGCGACCTTTAGCCGGCCGGTGCAGGTCTCAGCCCCGGTTCCCGGGATCCAGACCGACCGGTCCTTCGAGTTCCGCAGGCACCCTGGCTCCGAGATCCCGCCGCCGGGCACCCCCTTCGAGAAATTGCGGGATGAGGGGTTCATCGTGTGCGGGGACCCGGACTACGTGACCGAGTGGCTGGCAAAGGACATGAAGACGGCGGGGTACGGGCACTTCCTGGGGATGTTCAGAGTTGGGAAGAACCGGCACGTGAACGTTATGAAGTCGAAGCGGCTGTTTGCGCAGGAGGTCATGCCCCGGCTCCGGGAGATGAACCCCGACTCGGGGTCGGAGGTATGAGACACGTCCCGTCGTCGGAGCATCCCGCCGCCCTCCCGCAGAGCGACTCTCTCGCTGTCTAGTTGCCCCACCACCTCGCTGACACAGAGGCCGATGACACTCCCATTTTTTACGGACGCGAATTACATCCTGACCAGAGAGTCCCCTGAGTGCCAGGGGGAGTTTCGAGAGAGGGAGGACGGCATGGTGACGGTGGGGTGGGAGCTACGGGTGCCGGAACCCGGCCCGGACGGGGTGCCCTTCCTGTTCATCTTCGTGGGGCCGACCAGTGAGCACTGCGGTTCGGCCTTCCGTCTGGGAATGAAAGGGGCGCCGGACTCGGCCTCCGTTTTGGTGCACTGCTTCTACAAGACGGGATCAGAGCGTAGCGTGATTTTCGAGGGGCGCTACGGAGATTTGGAGGAGGCGGTAGGTGTGCAGCGCCGAGTCGAGGCAGGACAGGACTACGTCATCAGGGTGGGAGTCACCGTGCCCGGAGGAGGCCCGGAGCCAGACCCGGCCGCCGAGGAGTCCTTCTTCGAACTGGAGTGCGTCAAGCTGTGGTGGAACGAGACGGCGTGACAGGCACGAGGCATGAGGTACGAGGGATGAGGCCGGCCATCTCATACCTCGTTCCGCACACCTCATGCCGCTGCAGGAGCGGCTGATGGGCGCAGGTGACGGGGCGATCTTCACCCGGCACACCGCGGAGATCGACAGTTACACCGTGCCCTATCTGCGGGGCGGCGCGCAGCGTGCTCTGGATCCGGCGCTGTTCCTGCACGGGTTCGGCGGTGGCGGCAAATGGGAGTCGCTTCACATGGCTATGGGGACGGTGACGCTCACGCTGGCGCCAGCCTTGCCAGGGTGGTCCCAAGGAGAGGCGCCCGCCGGCATCGACTCCGTCAGGGATTACGCAGACCTGGCGTTGCAACTGCTGGATGCCCTCGATCTCCCACACGTAATTCTGGTGGGCCACTCCGCAGGTGGCTGGGTGGCCCAGTACTTGGCCACCGAGCAGCCGAAGCGCGTCTCCCGCCTCGTGCTCATCGACGCGATGGGACTGGACGTGCCTGATGCGCCGACTGCGGACTTGGGCACGCTGGACGAAGAGGCCTTTGCGACCCGTGCCTTCGGCAAGCTAGGCCTGGTCGCCACCGCGAACCCCTACGGGTTTGGGGCGGAGTGGCAGGCCGTACGTCAGGGGCCGGAGTTCGAACGGCAGTGGAAGGGAAGCCGGCTGCTAGCCAGACTCGCCAAAGGCGCCTACGGGGACCCTGCCCTCACCAACGCCATGGGGAACGTCCAGGTGGACACCCTGCTGCTCTGGGGCAAGCTGGACGGCATCGTGCCCCTCCGCCACGGAGAGGTGCTCCACCAGGCCATCCCCGGCTCTTCCCTCCGGGTCATCGAGCGCGCCGGGCACCTGCCCATGTACGAAAGACCAGAGACAGTGAACCGGCTGGTGCGGGACTTCCTCATCGGGGTTCAGGAAGAGATCCCGGACGTGGTGGCCCTCTGACCTAGTGGGTCGCTTGTCATGGCGATGGTCATTCCCATCTTAGGCCGCAACCAGACGCACCCCCTGTCATTCTTGAGGG
>CAZPYZ010000126.1:0-9437 GCA_964590215.1 uncultured Dehalococcoidia bacterium
TGTGCCACCGCGCTCTGGGCCGCCGCAAGATCGGCGGGACTGGGGTTCAGCAGCTGAGCCAGCTTTGCTTGAGCGCTGGAAAGGGAGGCCTGAGATGAAGCGACCGACGCCTCGGCAGAGGCGAGGTCCGCCGGCTGCGGGTTCCGCAGCTTCTCCAGCTCAGCTTGCGCTTTGACAACCGCACTCTGGGCCGCCGTCACGTCCGCCTCGGAGGGGTTCGTAAGCTGCTCCAGCTTTGCTCGGGCGCTCTGGAGGCTGGCCTCCGAGGAGGCGACTTCGTTCTCTGCGGCAACGACGTCGGCCAAGGGTGGGTGGAGCAGGCGGTCGAGCTTCGTCTGGGCGCTGGCCAGGCTGGACTTCGCTGCATCCAAGGAGGCATCGCTGGCCAGCAGTTGCTCGACACTCACCCCAACTTTGGCCGAGCGGGACTCTTCCTCTGCCGTGCGGTAGCGCTCGATGGCGGCCTGCAATTCCAACACGGTCTTGCCAACTACCTCCGGTGGCACTCCCTGGGCGCGTTCGACGAGAAGCCGTTCCCGCAGCCCCTGCACGTCGAAGTAGGCCTCCAGTAGCTCTTTGATCTTCGCCTCGTCCAGCCCAATCCTCAGATCGGCGCGAGCGCGCTCTGCCTCCCGGAGCCCTCGTTGGGCAGACACGACGCTGGCTTCCGCTTCTGCGAGCTTTTCCGCCGTTGGATTTCTCAGTTGATCCAGGCTGGTGCGAGCCTTGCCGAGACTAGCCTCGGCGGAAGCAATGCTGGCGCGGCTGGCTGCCACCTCACCACCCGTTGGGTTGCGTAGCGCCAGCAGCTTGGCTTGGGCGGCCGCAAGCGCGTTCTCCGCAGTCCTGATATCGCTGGCAGTGGGCTGACGCAACTGGTCCAGCTTCGCCTGGGCGCTGCGGAGGTTCGCGGCTGCCGTTTCGACCGCGGCGCGAGCGCTGGCCAGGTCCGCCTCGGTGGGGTTGGTAAGCACGTTTAGCTTGGCGCGGGCGCTTCCGAGGCTCGCCTCGGCCGCAGCGATATCGCCGGTGTCGCCCTGCGCCTCCATGTTTTCCAGCTTTGCCCGGGCCGATTCCACCGCAGCGTTCGCCGCTGCCACGTCTTCGGGCCGCGACCCCGTGATGAGGGCATCGAGGGTGAGCTGAGCGGTGCGCAGGGCGATCTCCGCCTGCCGCACCTGAAACTCGAGGGTGCGGCTTTCCAGCTTCGCCAGCGGCTGGCCCGCGGTGACGCTCTGACCCACTTCCACGTAGACCTCCTCGACCACACCGCTCTGTTTGAACGCCAGGTCCACGGCCCGCGGCGCGACGACGCTGCCGGAGGCACTGACGGCCAGGCGTAGGTTCCCCAGTTCAACCGTGGCAGTCTGAATTGGCTGGTCAGGAGCTTTTGCCCCGAAGGCCTGGGTGTAACCCACATAGCTCCCTGCCACTAGGACGGTGACCGCGAGGACGCTTAACAGGCGATGGGTGCGCATAAAGCGGACAATGGTGTACATAGGACCTCGTCAGGTTAGATTCGATCGTAAGCTTGCTCTTAGGGGTTCCAGTGACCAGCCTTCCTCACTGCCGAACTTTGTGGCAACGAGCGCCCCAAAGCCGAGCGCACAGAGGACAAGCACGAAGATCCAGCCGATCCAGGGAATCAGTCCTAAGGGAAACACGGCCATGATGCCAAGCAGGAGGTCGGCCAGGGGTGAGCTCGCTTTTGGCGTCACGCGGGTGCGCAGCCACCTCCCTACGGCAAGGGCGAGGGCCACCAGGCCGGCAAAGGTCGCAGTCGCCAGGAATACGGCCAGCACGAAGGCAAAGAGGATCCCGGTGACCAGGGCTACCAGCACAAAGAGCAATGCCCCAGCCAGGACGTAGCCAAGCAGGCCGATGGTGCCAAGGCGCAAGGTGTTGCCCCGGGACACGGCCAAACTCTCCCGCACGCGGCTCAGCCGGCCGGGCGCGAGATAGAGGGTCACGGTCCCGGCCGTGACGAAGGTGGCGAGACTGACCAGGACCATCAGCAACCCCGCGGGCCCCGACCGGTACACGCCAAAAGGGGTGAGCAGGGCGTTCACATCGCGGTCAGGTCCCCGCCTGGGTTGCGGTGCGTCCCGTTCAAGCCCAATCTGGCCCCGGGGTCCGGCATCCGCCGCCACAGGCACCCCCAGACGCTGCATCTCAGCCGCCACGATGGGCCTTATCCGGGACTCCAGTTGCTGGGCGCGGTCCCGGGAGACCCTGACAGCGGGCACCGTCGCGCGGGGGGGAAACTCAGCCAGCAAGAATGGCGGTGGCGCGGGCCCTCGGACCACGCCGGAGGGTAGCCACACCGTGATGGCCGTGGCAAGCAGCAGGTTGACGGCCATCAGCATGCCGGCCACGAGCCAGAAACGGGTCATGGGTCTCAGCTAGTCCGCATCTCGGTCCCCGGGGTGGTGACCAACTGTACGAGGGTGAGGTATCCAGCACTGAGGAGCAAGGCCATTCCGGCCACGAAGGTGAGTTCCATCGACGCTGCGACGGCAAGGAGACTATCGATGAGGGCGAAGGGGTTGTCCTGGTCTAATGTCAGGCCGGCCAGCGCCTCACCGGCTTCCCCTGCCGAGGTCAGGACCACGATGAGGCCCGTAAGGACAGCCATGAGCCCCCCGCCATTGATAGCCCATCCCACGAGGCGGCTGCGCGGCGTCGGTCGGAAACGGGGAGCGATGGCGGCCATGGTCCTCGCCACCACCCGCTCGGGTGCCGAAAATCTGGGTAGGCTTTCTATGGCCAGCAGCAGCCGCTCGAGCTGGACCAGTTCGCCTCGGCAGCCTGGACAACCGGCCACATGTCCTTCCACTGCCAGCCTTCCCGTGGGCTCGAGGGTGCCGTCAAGATAGGCTTGGAGCAGGTCTTTCGCTTTCCCGCAGTTCATGGTCAGAGGCTTTCTGCGCTCCAAACATTCGTGCTTGGAGCATCTTGCGCGCGCGGTGGAGCCGCACTTTTGCGGTCCCGACAGGGACCTCCAGGGTGCCCGCTATGGCTTCATAGGAGAGCTCGTTCAGGTGCCGCAGCAGCAGGATGGCACGGTACTGCTCCGGAAGTTCCAGCAGCGCTCTTCTGAGATCCCGTTGGGTTTCCCGCAGTTCGGCCATCAGCTCTGGGGAGGTGAACGTCGAACCGGAAGGTAGCTCATCCAGCAAGGGGGCGGTTGGCTTCCGCGCGTGATAGTGGTTGATCGCAAGATTCACTGCGATCTTGTAGAGCCATGGTTTGAAAGGCGATCCGGCCCGAAACCGGTGCAGCGCGCGGAACACCCGCACGAAGGTCTCCTGGGCCAGGTCCTCGGCATCTTCTCTATTACCGGTCATCCTATACAGGAAGTTGTACAGATGGTCCTGATGTTGCCGTATCAAATCCGCAAAGGCCTGAGGGTCTTCACGGGCGGCTTCAACCAGCCGGTCGTCCACCGGGACCATGGCCTCGGGCCTTTGATTGGCTTCCATTTCCTACTACCGGTCGAACCGCCACTGGTTACAGCTATTCAACGATGGCGAGCGGTTCCTCTGAAACTGTCTTGGCTTCCTCGTCGATATGGAACGCCCGTATCACAGGGTTGTGGGGATCCCTGAGGGAGATGACCAGGTAGAGAGCATCCGCTCCGAGATGGGCCTCGTTCACGTCGGTGGGGGACGGGTAGGCCTCCGAGTGGGTGTGAGAGTGGTAGTTACCGATGACCTTCCAGTTGTGTTCCCCCCACTCGATTTCGTTGAACAGGCCGAGCAGTTCCTTGCTGTCGATGACATAGCGGAACGGACTGCGGGCGGCGTTGGTTGCGGGGAACACCTTCACTACCTGACCATCCATCCCGGCGAGAAGGCCGCAGCACTCCAGCGGATCGTCCTTCAGGGCGTGGGCGATCATTTCGTCGGCGAAGCGCTTGGGTAAGCGAAACATTCAGATCCTCACAATGGCCTCGGCAAGATACATCTTATCCTCAGACCAATCCCTGTTGACGGGAGCTACCTAAGAACTTCCTGAAAGCGTTAGAGCGACGCACCAACAGTGGAAGTGCTAGCCTATCGGTCGGTGAGGCCTCGAAGCTGAGGCCTGTCATCAAGGCAGGACCCGGATCCGCCCCGCAGACCCTTCGGCAAGCTCGCCGATATGGGCGGCTGCCGGCGTCCCGGCAAGCTCCAGGCCTTGTAGCACCGCCCCCAATTTACCCGGCGGCACCGCCAAGAGGAGACCGCCCGAGGTCTGGGCATCCGCGAGCAGCGTTTGCGCGTCCATTGAGACGCCGGCCTCCCACTCTATAAACTGTGAAAAGTAGTCCAGGTTGCGCATGGTGCCCGCGGGAATGACCCCCATCTCGGCCAGGCTCCAGGCCTCTGCGATGACCGGCACCTTGGAGGTATAGACTCTCCCCTCCACTCCGCTGGCACGGCACACCTCGCCCAGGTGGCCTGCCAGCCCATAGCCCGAGATGTCCGTGGCCCCGCGCACATCGTGGGCGAGCATGACCTCGGCAGCGGCGCGGTTGAGGGTGCTCATCACTCGAATAGCCTCGGCCTCCGTTTCGCGGGTGACGACGCCGGCCTTGATGGCAGTGGTGATAATGCCGATGCCCAGAGGCTTGGTGAGCACGAGTTGATCGCCGGGGCGAGCCGCGGCCTTGGTGGTTATCTTGTTGGGATGGACCAGTCCTGTAACGGCCAGGCCATACTTTGGCTCCTTGTCGTCCACGCTATGGCCGCCCACGATGGCGAACCCGGCCTCGGCGGCCTTGTCGTGGCCGCCCTTCAGGATCGCGGGCAACACGTCCTCGGGCAGGTCACCTGGGTCCTGGGGATAGCAGAGGATATTGAGGCCGGAAACGGGCCGTCCGCCCATCGCATAAACGTCGCTGACCGCATTCGCCACCGCGATGGCGCCGAAGGCGTAGGGATCGTCCACCACCGGCGTAAAGAAGTCGACGGTGAGTACCAGCGCGAGGTCCTCCGTCAGCCGGTAGACGGCGGCGTCGTCGGCCACGTGCAAGCCGACCAGGACATTTGGGTCAGGGAACGGAGGAGGGAGGTGGCGCAGGACCTGCGCCATGTCCTTAGGACTGAATTTGGAGGCTCAACCCGCGCAGGTAGAGTAGGCGGTCAGCCGGATACGCTTGGCCTCGGTCATCGGCGTAAGGGTGCTCCAGATGAACGGTCGAACAACTGGTTGACACTGGGGCTTCGCCCCAGGCCCCAGGTTCACGCGGCCGTGCTTTGCCCCTTCCCCCAGGGCCAGTGCGCCGTTTCCGGCCGCACTGCTAGACACGTCGGGTCAGGGTAATTGTCCATTCGCCCTGGCCGGTCGTCTCGACGGCCGCCTCCCAGCCCAGGCGTCTGGCCTGAGGCGGGATGGTGTCGAGGGAGGGGCCGTAGTCTATCACCACTTCGACAGCCTCGCCGGCTGTGGCCTCTTTGAGGGCCTTGGTAGCCATCATGAGGGGGGTCGGACAGACCTCGCCCCTAGCGTCTATCTTAATCATGTTTTCCTATCCAGAGATTTCGCAGATTGGGCCCGCCTTCCGACCGGTGTCCTGTCGAATCTCCTTGGGGAACCCCGGTCACCGCGGCGGATGGGATTTGGGGAAAAATCTGGGTCATCTGCGAAATGTGTGGATCTCCTAATCGTGAACCTTCTTGACCGTGACGGCCCAGTCGGTCTCGTCGATGGGCTCGACCCCCAGGATCTCCTGGCCTTCGTTGAGGAAACTGCGGGGGCAGTTGTCCACTGCCGGCAGGTGGTCCAGCACGACCCGCAGGACCTGTCCGACCTCCATCTCCTCCAGGGCTAGCTTGGACTTGACGAAGGTATAAGGGCATACCTCACCCCGCAGGTCGAGATCCTCGTCCGCAGTGATGGACTGATCCAGGGGGATCACCTTGATGTCCAGCTCTGACACTCTTTCTCCTCCTTGCTAGGTGGTCATGCGATGCGCCACACCCTTACCGTCGTGGCTCGGATTCAATCTCCTTGTTCCGCCGGGAGCGAGGGGTCGTTGCCCCAATCACCCCAGGAGCCGGTGTAGTTGCGCACCTTATCGTAACCGAGAAGGCGCAGCACGTAGTAGCTGTGGGCGGCTCGGATGCCTCCCTGGCAGTATGTGATGACCTCTTTGTCGGGAGTGGCACCCGTGCCCTGGAAGCCCTTCTGGAGCTCGGCCGCGTCCTTTAGGACCGGGACGCCACCCATCTGCAGCGAGTCGGACCAGTCTCGCCATTTCGCTCCAGGGATGTGCCCGCCGCGCAGGGCCTGGGAGACCGCACCGGTGTATTCGTCCTTTGACCGGACGTCGAGGAGAACGGTGTCAGCCTTCCCAAGCCGTTCAGCTACCTCCTGCTTGGTGGCGCCGCGCTCAGGACGGGGCTGAGGCTGGAACTCGGCCGGCTCGACGGTGGTTGGGGTGGAGACGACCTCTCGCGCCTCGGCCATCCAGCGGGCGATGCCGCCGTTCAGGACCTTCACGTTTTCGTGGCCGTAGTACTCGAGGGCCCAGAAGACCCGTGTGGCCATAAGACCGGGCCCGTCGTCGTAGACCACCACAGTGTGGCGGCTGCCGATGCCCGCTCCGCCGGCCACGGTGGCGAAGCGCTCCGCCGGGAGCAGCGTCGAACGGACGGGTGCCGTCGGGTCGTCCAGCCGGGCCACTGCCAGGTTCACCGCGTTCTTGATGTGGCCCTCGGCATAGCGGGGGGCGCCCCGTGCGTCCACGATGCGGACCGCGGGGTCATCCTGGTGCTCTGCCAGCCACTCGGGTTCGACGAGGAGATCATTCCTTGGGTACTCAGCCATGGTTCGTGCCCTCACCCTGGCCCTCTCCCTGAGGGAGAGGGAAGTTACCACCAGATCTTGTTATCGATCCCCGGCTCGGCGCCCGCCTCGTCCTGGGTCCAGAGCCCGGTACTCAAGTATTTCCAGCCGCCATCGGCCAGCAAGACGACGAGGTTGCCTCGCTCCATCCTCCCGGCTATACGAATGGCGGCGTAGACCACGGAGCCGGACGATATCCCGGCGAAGATGCCTTCCTCCTGCATCAGCACCCGCGTCATCCTGAAGGCCTCTTTGCTGGCGACCACCATGCGCCCATCGAGGAGCGCGGGGTCCAGCACAGGAGGGATAAAGCCCTCATCAAGGCTGCGCAATCCCTGCACCAAGTCCCCAGGATGGGGCACCACCGCCATGACCCGCGCCGCTGGGTTGTGCTCTTTGAGCCGGCGCCCCACGCCCATCAGGGTTCCGCCGGTGCCCAGGCCCGCGACGAACACATCCGTGTCGGGCAGCGCATCCAGGATCTCGACTCCGGTCGTCTCGTAATGGGCCCTCGGGTTGGCTTGATTCCCGTACTGGTAGGGCATGAAGTAAACCGGGTCTGCCGCCGCCATCTTTTCTGCGACACGAATCGCGCCATTGCTGCCTTGGCTGCCATCGGTCAGGGCGACCTCCGCCCCGTAAGCCTCCAGCAGCAGGCGCCGCTCCTCGCTGACGTTCTCGGGCATGACCACCTTCACCCGATAGCCTTTGTACCGGCCGATCATCGCCAGCGCAATGCCAGTGTTGCCGCTCGTGGGTTCAAGAATGATCCGGTCGTGGGTAAGCGCACCTGACGCTTCAGCGTCTTCTATCATCGCCCGCGCGATGCGGTCTTTGACGCTGCCTGTCGGGTTCTGGCCTTCTAGCTTGGCGTAGATCCTTACCCGAGGGTTCGGGCTCAGGCGCGCCAACTCGACCAGGGGCGTGTGCCCAATGGTCTCAATGATGCTGCCGAAGGGGGGCGTGGGCGCGTGTCGCAAGAAGGCCCTAGGAGGAGCCACCGGCGAGAGCCGGGAGGATCGAGATGACATCACCCGTTTCCAGGCCTGTCTGGAGCTGGCCCAAGTAGCGGATATCTTCGTCGTTCTTGTAGATGTTCACGAAGCGGTGCAACTGGCCGTCTTCGCCCAGAACCTGCGACTTGAAGCCCGGGTAGCTGTTCTCCAGGTAGTCCAACAGCTCCGCGACGGTGGACCCTTCGCCCGACACCGTCTTGGCCCCTCCGACGACTCTCTGTAGGACGGATGTGACTCTTACTTCTACCGACAATATCACTCTCTCCGGAGCCCTCCCCCTTCTCGGGAGAGGGAAAAACTGCTCCCTCCGCTAGGTTTGCGCCTGCCTCTTGGAGGGAGTCTCGGGTCGGCCTAGTGCCGCGCCAGGGCGGCCTCTGCCGCGGCCTGTGGGGAAGTGATTCCCAGGCAGAACTCCTCGTAATCGATGAGTTCTGTGATGGTTGGATTGTCACCGCACACCGGGCATTGGGGGTCCCGGCGCAGCTTCATTTGCCGAAATTCCATGGTCAGGGCGTCGAACAGGAGCAAGCGTCCGGAGAGGGACTCGCCCAAGCCCAGGATCAGCTTGATGGTCTCAATCGCCTGGATGCAGCCGACGATGCCCGGCAGCACGCCCAGCACGCCACCCTCGGCGCAGCTTGGGACCATCCCCGGGGGCGGGGGCGCGGGATAGAGGCAGCGGTAGCAGCCGTTTCCAGGCAGAAAGACACTGGCCTGCCCCTCGAAGAAGAGGATGCTGCCGTCCACCAGGGGCTTGTTCAGGAACACGCACGCATCGTTCGCGAGGTAGCGGGTGGGGAAGTTATCGCATCCGTTCACCACGATGTCGTAGTCCCTCATGATCCCCAGCGCGTTGTCTGACTCCAGGCGGGTGAAGTGTTTGATTACATTCACGTCTGGGTTCAGGTCCTTCAGACGCTCCTCCCCGGAATCGACCTTTGGGCGTCCGATGTCGTCGGTATCGTGGAGCAACTGCCGCTGGAGATTGGAGAGGTCAACCACATCTGCGTCGATCAGGCCAAGGGTGCCGACGCCGGCCGCGGCGAGGTACATCGCCGTGGGGGAGCCAAGGCCCCCAGCGCCAATGAGCAGTACCTTGGCGTTGAGGAGCTTCCGCTGGCCCTTGCCGCCCACCTGAGGCATAACGATGTGGCGGCTGTAGCGCTGGATCTGGTCCTCGGTCCAACCGGGAAGCGCGCCCCCGGACATCGCGGGGACGATGGAAACTTCGTCGCCGTCTCGGACCGCGGTTCCCGTGCCTTGGAGGGTGCCGATATCGCGGCTGTTCACGAATACCGCGACATGCTCGGCGACCTCGCCGGTCCCGTCGAACACCATCATCTTGAACGCCGGGTAGCGCGTGGCCAGGTCCTGGAGCACCTCGGCCACGCTGGACCCATCTCCCTCCACCCTGGCTCGGTTGCCGGTGGCTGACCTAAAGGGACCGGGTATAAGGACGCTTACTGCCATCAAGCTCCTCCGTTAAAGCCGTTCCTGTCCGAACGGCACACTAAGATAACGTTCGCCGGTGTCTGGAAGAAAGGTCACCACGACCTTCCCAGCCCCCAGTTCCTTCGCCGTGGCCACCGC
>CAZPYZ010000127.1:0-9436 GCA_964590215.1 uncultured Dehalococcoidia bacterium
CCCCTGGCCGCCCCATGCCCCACACTTCCCTTGGTGCAGAAGGGCCGGCCCATGAGCGAGGCGGCCGCCCCAACTTCGCCGGTGGCAATAGCCCTCCTGATGGCGGAACTGCTCACCTTCTGAGTGACCAGCCCAAGGGGTTCAATAACGGTTACGCTGTAGCCCAGTTCCTCCCCCAGCCTGGTGAGGTGGTCGATGTCGCCTTCTCGATTCCTGCCCACCGCGAAGTCCGGCCCGGATACGATGCCGGCCAACTGCAGGTGCCGCACCAGGGAGGCCATGAAGTCCCGGGCCGAGAGCTGAGAGAGCTGCATTGTGAAGGAGACCGGCGCCACGAAGTCTGCGCCGAGATCACGCAGGAGTCTGATGCGCTCATCCAAAGGGGTCAGCAGGGGAACGTGGGTTCCAGGGACAAGGATGTCTCGCGGGTGGGGGTCGAACACCACGACGCCGCTCGCGCATTGCCGGTTGCGCGCCTCCCCGATGGTCCGCCGCACCAGCGCCTGATGGCCCAGGTGAACGCCGTCAAAGACCCCAATGGTGCACACAGACGGGCGGCCGGGCGAGTGTTGGGCCAGTTCGTGTTCGAGGAGCAATCGAGCCCTTGCTGTGAGCCTGCAGCCGGCAGTTCCGTTCCCTGAATTACGGTCCGAAGCCAGTATACTCATTCGAGAGACCCTCTCCCTAGGCGTGCTTGGCGGTTACTTCTTCCCCGGTAGGAGAGCGGCGATGGTGCGATGAACATAGCCTTTGTGGGCCCCTTTGCGTTGGCCCCCAAGAGCACCATGCGGGTGCGGGCGCTGCCTATAGCCCAAGAGTTAGTCCGCCGCGGGCACAGGGTGACCGTGCTGCTCCCGCCATGGGACAACCCGGACGACAGCGGAGCCATCAAGGAAGATGACGGCGTCCGAATTGAAAATCTCTCCTTACCTCGGAGGATTCCCCTGGTCGAATCTGGCCTGCTCGCTGCCCGCCTGCTCTCTCGTACGCTGGCCTGTCGCGCAGGCGTTGTGCATGTCTTCAAGCCGAAGGGCTTCTCCGGCGTGGTGGCTCAGGTCCTGTTGCGAAATTTCCTCCCGTCTCCTTTGAGGGAGAGGGCCAGGGGAAGGACGCGCGTCTTGGTGGATACCGACGACTGGGAGGGGGCCGGTGGCTGGAATGACCGCGGCGGGTATCCCTGGTGGCAGCGGGCCTGTTTCTCCTATCAGGAACGCTGGTTGCTCCGGCACGCCGACGCTGTCACCGCCGCCAGCGAAACGCTGACCAGGATGGCGAGGGCCCTTCGGCATGGCCGGCGCCCGGAGCCCGAGCAAACCGGAACGTTGGCCGGACCGCAGCCCCCCGGTGGGGTGGTATACCTGCCTAACGGACCATCCACCTTCTCTCCCTGCCCCACACCAGACCCGGCCCTCCGCTCCCGTCTAGGCCTGGGTGAAGGACCGGCGGTGCTGCTCCTGACCAGGTTCGTCGAGAGCCCGCCGGGAAGGACCGCGTCGATGCTGGCCGCGATCCCGGTTCCGTACACCCTGCTACTGGTTGGCACCGGCCTGAGAGGAGAGGAGCACACCTTCTTGCGGGAGATGCACGAACGCCGGGTACCGGTGGTCCATACCGGTTGGGTAGAGCCACAAGACCTTCCCCCCTATCTGGGTCTGGCCGATGTCGCCGTCTTTCCCATGGAGGACTCTCTACTCAACAGGGCGAAGTGCTCGGTCAAGTTGGTCGACCTGCTCAGTGCCGGAGTGCCTGTCGTGGCAGAGGCGGTAGGGCAGTCCCGGGAATATATCGTGGATGGGGAGTCCGGGGTGTTGGTGCCCCCGGGAGACCTCGGGGCCTTTGGGTCCGCGGTGGCAGGCCTCCTGCAAGACCCGGGACTGCGGCGGCGGCTGGGTGATGGCGGTCGGGCCAGGATCTCTGGCTCCTTTAGCTGGGAACGGCTGGTGGACCGGCTGGAGAACCAGTACACAGCGGCCATCGGTGCATCAGTTGGGTAATCGGTTAATGCTTCGATTTGCTCACTGCCATCCCCTCATCTCCACCGCCATCCGCTGGCTCCCCGTCGGGGTCTGGGCTGGACTCATTTTCCTCCTCTCCCATCAACCCAGCCTGCCGCAATTGGGACCGCCCCTGGCCAGCTCGATTGCCCACTTCGTGGAGTACCTTGTGCTGGCCTTCCTTCTGGCCCGCGCGGCCGGTTCCCGCGGTGGCGCGTTGGGGGCTCCCTTGTACGGCATCAGCGATGAACTCCACCAGGCCTTCGTGCCAGGACGGACCGCAACGATGGAAGACTGGCTCTTCGATGCGGCCGGGAGTCTCGCCGGCGTTTGGTTGCACCGGGTCAGCCGGCAGCTACGGGGGTGGCCATCCTGACGGAGCGGCGCGCTCGAACGGCTTCAGCCACTGCACGCAGCACTGGCACCGTGGTGTCCCAACCCATGCAAGCATCGGTGACGCTCTGCCCGTAGACAAGGTCCACGCCCGGCCGCAGGTCCTGCCGCCCCTCCACCAGGAAGCTCTCCATCATCAACCCGATGATGCCCTGTTCTCCCCCGGCGATCTGGCCTGCGATATCCAAGGCGACCGCGGGCTGGCGGCTGTGGTCCTTGTCGCTGTTGCCATGGCTGGCGTCGACCATGACTCGCCGGGGCAGGCCGACCTTCTCCAGGGCAGCAAGGGTGTTCCGAACGGAGACGCCGTCATAGTTCGGCCCGTTGTCTCCACCGCGCAGGATCACGTGACAATCCTTGTTGCCGGTGGTATTGACGATGGCGGCCAACCCGTGCTCGGTCACGCCGAAGAAACTGTGGGGATGTGCGGCCGCCCGGACCGCATCGATGGCGATCTGGACGCCGCCATGGGTGCCGTTTTTGAAGCCAATGGGCATGGAAAGCCCCGAAGCCAGTTCACGGTGCACCTGGCTCTCGGTGGTGCGGGCGCCGATGGCACCCCAGGAGACCGCGTCGGCGATGAACTGCGGCGAAATAGGATCCAGGAACTCACATCCCGCCGGCAAGCCCATCTCCACTACGTCCAGCAGAAACCGCCGGGCCATGCGCAGCCCATCGTTCAGGGCGTAGGTGCCGTTGAGGTGCGGATCGTTTATGAGGCCCTTCCAGCCGACCGTGGTCCTGGGTTTCTCGAAGTAGACCCGCATGACGATGAGGACATCTGCAGCCGTCTCGCCGGCCAGGGCCTTTAGCCGGCGAGCGTAGTCCAGCCCGGCCGCAGGGTCGTGAATCGAGCAGGGGCCGACCACGACGATCACGCGGTCATCCTCGCCATTCAGCACCCCCTCCACCGCTTGCCTGGAGCGGCTGACTGCCACGGATGCCTCCTCGGAGAGGGGAAGCTGCTCCAGTAGCATGGCTGGGGCCAACATTGGCTTGATGGCTTCTACACGAAGGTCTCGAGTCTGCATGGCGGTCTCCAGATAAACAAGAATCGGGGCGAAGGCCCCGATTACATGAGGGTACCCGCGGTCGCGCGAGCACCCTCAGGTAAAGTAATACCAGCCCTGAGGTATGGTTGCCGCGCTCATCGCCGCCTAGTATAAACGGCGCCTCAGTGCCTTTGCAAACGCGCAGATAGCAGATATAGCAGATAGAAGCTTTGACAGCCCCTACCTCCCCTTCCAGAGCGGCTTCCGCTTCTCCATGAACGCGGTCACCCCTTCTCGGAAGTCTTCGCTCTGGTAACACATCAGGACGAGGTCCTCCGACTCCTCCATCACTTCCCGCATCATGAGCCTCCGCACCGCCTCCTTGCTTGCTCGCAGGGTAAGTGGCGCATTGGCGGCGATGGTGAGGGCCAGCTCCCGCGCGCGCTCCTCCAAGTGCTCGGCATCCACGACCTGGTTGACCGCGCCCACGCGCAACGCCTCCTCGGCTCCCACCATACGGGCGGTGAAGAGAAGCTCCGTCGTTCGCGACGGGCCTATCATCCCGACCAGCCGCGCGTAATTGCCAATGTTCAGGCAGTTGCCCAGGGTCCGGGCGACGGGGAACCCGAACTGCAAGTCTGGACTGCAGACCCTGAGGTCGCAGGCGGCTGCGATGGCCCCTCCCCCACCGACGGCGTACCCGCGGATGACGGCGATGGTCGGGCAACCCACCTGTTCCAGACGGCTCAGGACCCGGTCCATGCGCGCTTCGTAGCCCAGGATGTCTTCCCGGGTCTTGAAATGCTGGAACTGGCCGATGTCCGTCCCAGCCACGAAGGCCTTATCGCCGGCCCCTTTCAGCAGGAAGACCCGGACGTCATCGTGCTGGTCCACCCATTCACAAGCCTGGACCAGGCCGTCATACATCTCGAAGGTCATGGCGTTGCGAGCCTCGGGGCGGTTGAAGGTGAGCCAGGCCTGGGGGCCATCGGTCTCGAAGATCAGGTGCTGGCTGCCGAGGTCAACGATGGCCACGTGTGGGGCTCCTGGTCATGAGGCTGCCAGTCCGACGTAGTTCTCCGCCATGCTCGCAGCCGCGACGCGCGAGCTGATGAGATAGCGCAGCTGTGAGACCTGGAGACGGTGTTGGAACTCATCGTCGTCGAAACGATGGAACAAGGAGGTCCACCACCAGGAGAAGTGCTGAGCCCGCCAGACCCGCGGCAGGCAGTGGCTCGAATAGGCCTCCAGCAAGGACGGATCACCCGCTGTGTACCACGCTTCCAGCGCCTGGGCCAGGACCCGGGCATCCGTGATAGCCAGGTTCATTCCCTTTGCTCCCGTCGGTGGGACGATATGGGCCGCGTCCCCTGCCAGGAGGAGCCGCCCGTACTGCATGGGCTCCATCACGAAACTCCGCATGTCGGTAATGCCCTTTTCCAGGATCGGACCCGCTTGCAGGGTCCAGCCGGGGATATCCATCCTGGCCTGCAGTTCCTCCCAGATCCGCTCGTCTGTCCAGGACTCCGGGGTGTCCTCAACCGGGCACTGGAGGTAGAGGCGGGTGAGCTGGGGAGAACGCATGCTCTGCAGGGCAAAGCCTCGCTCATGGCGCACATAGATGAGTTCCTCACTGGAGGGCGGGACCGCGGCGAGAATGCCGAGCCAGGCAAAGGGATACTCCTTCTCATACACCCGGACCGCCCTCGAAGGGATAACACCGCGACATACCCCGTGGAATCCATCGCATCCGGCTACGAAGTCGCACTCAAGGTCCTCCAACTCACTCTGACGCCGGTAACGCACAACGGGCCTCTTGGAGTCTGGACGCTCGATGTCCACCGTCTCTGCCTCAAATAGAATGGTTCCGCCCGCCCCCAGGCGCGCCCGGATCAGGTCCTTGACCACCTCCTGCTGGCCGTAGATGGTGACCGTCTGCCCTCCAGTCAGCTCGCTGAGAGGGATGCGATGCCGTTCCCCCTCGAACTGTATCTGGAGGCCGTGATGGACCAGGCACTCCCGCCGGAGCCGCTCTCCTACCCCAGCCGAGCACAGCAGGTCCACCGTGCCCTGCTCGAGCAGCCCAGCCCGCACACGCCTCTCCACATACTCCCGGTCACGGTGCTCCAGGACCACGGACTCGATGCCTCGTTGGGCCAGCAGGTGGGACAGGACAAGGCCGGCGGGTCCGGCGCCGACGATGCCTACTTGCGTGCGCACTGAGCGTCAAGATCCCCTCTCCCTTGAGGGAGAGGGATAGGGTGAGGGTGAGCGTCGGGGCTTACATGACCACCGGACCGAGGGCATGGCCGATTGCTTCGCCGCGGCCGTGAAGCCACCTTAACCTCGATCACCGCGCGGCATGCGCTCTGCCCAGCGCCTCGGCTAGCAATTCCGCCAAGTGCAAAACCTGTACATTTTTGTCCCGCGCGTGGAGCCCTCCCCTAAGGTGCAGAATGCAGCCGGGGTTGTCGGTGACGACGGTCCGAGCGCCTGTGGCCTCGATGTTGTCGAGCTTGCGCCGAAGCACCCGTCCGGCGACCTCGGGGTAATCGACAGAGAAGCTGCCGCCGAAGCCGCAGCAGACGGCAGAGTCCCGCATCTCCGACACTTGGCGCCCCAGCACTTCCTTGAGCACCCGTCGCCCCTGGCCGTAGAGCCCGAGACAATTGTAAGATTGGCACGAATCGTGGTAGGTGACCTTGCTTGCCCAGCCGGTCCCTTCGAGGGCCTCAGGGAACGCCCCCCTCCCCTTTTTCAGAAGCTCCCGGAGGCCGGCGGCATGCGCCCCCGTCAGGTAACGGTCGAGGAAGCTGGTGAAGTCCATGAGCCGCTGCCCGACCGTGGCCGCTCGCTGCTGCCAGGCCGGCTCGTCCCGGAAGAGGTCCTGGTAGTCCTGCTGGATGGCCACCACGCAACTGGCGGAGTTGCTAACGATCACATCCCCGGCGGCCTCCAGGACCTGAATGGTCTGGCGCGCCAGACGTTTCGCGCCCCCCCTGTCGCCCGCGTTCGAGAGCACCAGACCGCAGCACCACTGCTCCTGAGGAAAGGCGACCCGTGCGCCCATGCGCTCGAGCGCGGCGGCCGTCGCCTCCCCCATCTCGGGGTACGCAAGGTTTGTGATACAGCCACAAAAGAGGCCGACTTGCTTGCCTGACACCGGACCGCCTTCAAAGGCTGGGTGGGGTTGGAGAGGGGCACGTTTGGCAAAACGCGTATGGAGGGTGTCGCCGGGGAGGGTGGGCGGGTCCCGAAAACCAGGTAGAAATGGCACCCGGAGATGGAGGCAAGCGGTGCCGTCCGAGTGGCGGTGCCGGAAGGGCCACTGCACCAGACGGGCCAGGCCCAACCCCCGTTCGAAAAGCGGCCGGTTCGCGAAGGCATCCAACGCCGCGCGCTTGGCCCACGACAGGCCATCGTGAGCGACGGTCCGCTGGCGTACACCCATGATCAGTCTTGGGAGGGGAATCCCGGCGGGGCATATCTGCTCACAGGCGTTGCACCCGGCGCAGAGCCCCTGAGGCCCGGCGGCGTGCTCCAGGCCGTGGTGCTGGGCCGTCAGGATCAGCCCGATCGGCCCTGTGTACACGTAGCCCATCGCCTGGCCGCCCACGGCCTGATAGGGAGGACAGACATTGGCGCAGGCACCGCAGCGGATGCAGCGGAGCGTATCGCGGAACTCCGGGTCGTCCCGCAGTTCCCAGCGCCCGTTGTCCAGCAGGACGATGTGCACCTCCTTCGGTCCGTGGACCCCGGTGGTCATGGATAGCTCGATGTCGCCGGTCCGGCTGGGACCGGTGATAAAATTCGTGTAGGAGCTAAGGCGCTGCCCCGTGGCGCTGCGGGGCAGCAGCTTCAGGATCAGGGCCGCGTCGTCCAGGCTGGGCACGATCTTCTCCACACCCATCACCACCACGTGCACGGGCGGCAGGGTGGTCACCATGTCGGCGTTTCCCTCGTTGGTCACCAGGACGATGGTCCCGCTCTCGGCAATGCCGATGTTCGCCCCGGTGATCCCCATCTCGGCGTCGATGAACATTTGCCGCAACTCGCGCCGCGCGACGTTCACCAGCTCCCGGATGTCTGGGGGGAGTTCCTGGCCGGTGTACCGGCTGAAGAGGGCCGCCACGTCTTCCTTGGTCTTGTGGATGGCGGGAGCGATAAGGTGGGTGGGATGCTCCTTGGCGAGCTGGATGATCCACTCGCCCAGGTCGGTTTCGACGACGCGCACTCCCTGCTCTTCAAGATGCTCGTTGAGCCCGATCTCCTCCGTGGCCATCGATTTGGTCTTGACCGCCAGCTTGACCCGTCGCTCCCGCGCCAGCCGTGCAATGACCTGGCAGGCCTCCTCCGCGTCGCGCGCCCGGTGGACCACCGCCCCTGCCCTCTCTGCCTCCCGTGTGAACCGGTCCACCAGCTCCGGAAGCTGGTCCAGGAATCGGTCCTTCCGCTCCTGTAGCTCGTCTCGCAGCGTCTCAAACTCGCCCGCCTGGAAGGACGCGGCGCGCCGCTCCCTGAAGCTCGTAAGCGCGCGCTCCAATGCCAGCTCCAGGTTCGGAGAATCCAGCGCGGCCTTGAGTCGGTGTTTGAAGGGTGGCCGGGAGACGGGCATGGCTTACGTAACCCGTAATGTGTAGTGCGTGCTACGTGATGACGCAAATTGCCACGTTTTACGTATTACGCATCACGCAGCAGGTGTCACGCATCATACCACCAGCCATGTCCCGGCCACGGACAGGGCCGTGCCCGCTGCCACGCCGCGACTAAGGCGCTCCCGCAGCAGGGCGGGCGCCAGGACGGCGGCGAACAAGGGAGAGGTGGATGAGAGGATCGCGGTTTTGGCCGCCCCGGCTTCCTGGATACCGTAGAGGAAGAGGAGGCTTCCAAGGCCCAGGCCTAGGATCCCGGCCACGGCTGTAACGAGGACGATGCGGGGGGAGTACGCAGACCAGGTGAAGCGGTGGTAGCGGAGGCTGGCCGCGTTGAGAAGCAGCGCGACGGCAGGGATCCTGAGAGCGTTGGCGGCGAGCACGTCTACGTCCACCAATGCCAGTTTGAGCACCGAGGAGGTAAAGGCCCAGCATAACGCCGCCACGGCGCAGAGGGCCAATCCGAGGCGTATATCACCGGCGGGCTGCTCAGGCTTCTCAGAGGCTGCAGTTGAGGTGCTGTCCAGCGCTTCGGGGTCCCCTGATAACATCTTCCCCGCCTCCGAGGCTCTGACGACGACCCACAGTCCTGCCAGCAGCACAGCCGCTCCGACAATGGTCTTCGACGTCACCGGCTCCCCCAGAAACGCCGCGGCGGTGGCCGTCGCCACCAGAACGTATCCCGACGTCGCGAAGGTGAAGGACCGGGCCACCCCGAGGATACCCAATGCCCGCACGTAGGAGGTGTCCCCGGCCCCCATGCCGATGAAGGCTGACCCGACCAGCGCGCCCGCCTGGAGGAGCGGGATGGCCGCTGCGCTGTCAAGCCGGCCGAATGCCCCCGCCATCCCCAGGGTGAACACGGCCACCACTGCGTACTGCAGGGAGGTGATGCGAAGGGCCGCTACGCGTGAGGTCAGGGGGCGGAGCAAGATCGCGTTGAGGGCCCAGAAGAGGGCGGAACCCAGGGCGCTCAGTTCACCGAGAGGGAGTTGCATTGGCCCCCGTATAATACCGGCGAGAGCCCCTTGAGTCGTCAGCAAGATCCGTAGGGGCTCACCCGGGTGTGCGCCCCGTGCAGACACCTTCGGGAGGGTTCAGGATAAACCCGGTCTGTATCTACATAATGCGGTGAGTTACGATGTCTTACCTGCCCATCGCGGATTACGGCATCATCGGGAACATGCACACCGTTGCCTTAGTGGGCAATGACGCCTCCATCGACTGGCTCTGTCTACCGAGTTTTGACTCACCCAGCGTCTTCGGCGCACTTCTGGACAGCCAGAGGGGAGGCCATTTTCGGATAACCGCGACCAGCCCGGGCGTGGTCAGGAAGCAGTTCTATTGGCCCGATACCAATATCCTTGTTACCCGTTTCTTCTGCCCGGATGGCGTCGGCGAGGTT
>CAZPYZ010000128.1:0-9423 GCA_964590215.1 uncultured Dehalococcoidia bacterium
TCGACCGCCACCACCGCTACGGCGCCCGCAACCTGGCCCTGATCCGGGTCCTGGTGGACGGCGGGCTGCGGCTGCGAGAGGCCTGCGGCTTGCGGCTCGAGGACGTGGACTGGAATGCCGGCCACATCCGGGTGCGCTGGGAGAGTGCCAAGCGGAATAAAGAGCGGCAGACCTCGGTCGGCCGCAAGACCCTGCTGGAACTGCGACGCTACGTCGAGGAGTACCGCCCGCGCGAGGCGGCCACGGACTGCGTCTTCGTGGACCAGGACGGCGGGCCGCTACAGCCCCATGCGGTCCAGTGCATGCTGGCCCGGCTGCGGCGCAAGCTCGGCCTGCGGACCCTCACCGCGCACCAGTTCCGGCGGACCTGGGCCACCAACTACCGGCGCATGGGCGTGGGCGACCTCTTCGACCTGCAACAGGGAGGGGGCTGGGAGGACCTGGAGGTGCCCCAGCGCTTCTACGTCGCGGTGTCTCCCCCGGCCCGGGGCCGGTTTTCACGAGCACCTGAACCGGCGAGGATGGTTCAGGCGATTCAGGTGCGCGAACGCGCCAAAAGGTCTCGGTCGTGGGCCGGCTAAGGGTGCGTCCCCAGGCGTGCTATACTGCCTTGCGTCGGGGCGGGGCGTAGCGCAGCCTGGTAGCGCACCTGAATGGGGTTCAGGAGGTCGCTGGTTCGAATCCAGTCGCCCCGACCACTCCCTCGCTCACAGCGGCTCGATGCCGTGGACCCCGTACCGCACCTTCTTGGTGAAGTCGTAGTCGGGGGCGATGTTGGATTTGAAGCTCCATTCCACGCGGCCAGGATCGAACTCGTTGTCGAAGGCTCGCTGCATGAAGTCGATGATCAGGGCCCAGGCCTCGTCACTCTCCTTCGGCCTGTAGCGGGCAGGCATCGTTGAGTTCAACCAGCCGTGGGGCATCCCTCGGAAGAGGGTGAACTCGTAGGTCTTGCGCTTCTCCTCCAGTACGTCCCTGAAGGCCCTGACCTCTTTGACGTTGATGACGAAGTCGTCCTCGCCCCAGATGCCGATGATGGGCGCGGTTACTTGTTCAATGACCGAGGACGAGGTCTGCTGCCCGCCATAGACGACGATGTTGGCCTTAATCTCTTTGCGGATGCTGTTCAGCAGCAGGGGGTAGCCGCCGCTGGCGCAGACGCCCATGGCGGCGATGCGGTCCCCGTCCACCTGGGGCATGGAGAGCAGGTGGTCCAGGGCTTGGTCCATGTAGAGCTTCACCTCGTCGTCGGTGATGTCGAGCCGGACGTCGCCGCGGTTGAGGGCCTCCTTATCGCCGTCCCAGTGAGAGGCCATATCCGGGGCGAGAGCGACATAGCCGTAGGCCGCGAACTTCGCAGCAAGGTCCAGAGTGTGCTGGACCAGTCCATAGCGCTCGTGGCCCAAGATGACGGCGCCGTAGGGGCCGTCGCCGTACTCGGGCACCGCGAGGAACGCTCTCGTGTCCTTGGCGATGGTGGTCATCGCCGTTTTGGCGTGCAGGAAGTCGGAAACGTTGGTAACCACGGAAGCCCTCCTTACTGTTTGCCCAGGCTCTCCCGGGCACGATTCACGTAGGTGTTGTCGTAGTACTTGGTGGCGGGCGGCAGGGGATCTTTGAGACTGCCCAAATCAACCAGCCCCTTCATGACCCCCTGCACCGCCCCATCCTTGTATCGACCGTCTGTGGAAAACTGTTTGCTCGCGACGAGGCTGTTCTGATAGACCTGCTCGAAGGCCTCTTCGGTCAGATTGAGCTTGCCCTTCACGATGTCGAACAGTTCCTTCTTATTGGACGGAACGTAAAGCCAGTCAATGGCCTTGATGATGGACCTGATGTAGCGCACCAATACGTCGGAGTTCTCCTGGGCCCAGTCGCGGCGGGCGATTACGCCGCCTCCGGCGTAGTTGTCGGCGTTGAGATAGTCAGGCAGCAGGTTGGCCAATCGCTTGTAACCCTCCTGCTCTGCCTGGACGTCGAAGGGGAAGGTGAGGAAAGCGGCATCAACGGCCCCCGACTTGAGGGCGGCGAAGCGTGCCCCGCTGGATCCCGCGAACTGGAAGTCGTAGTCGTTGTCTCTGAGGCCGTTTGGCCGGGCCATGATATGGAAGTAGTACGCGGTGTTGTCTTTCGGCCCCGCCACCATGATCAGCTTACCCTTCAGGGCGCTCCAGGAGGTGACCGCGGGTTTGGTCATGACCCCGTACTGGAGGGCCGTCGTGGTCTTGTTCTGGAAGGTCTGGAGCGGCGCGCCGCCTTCGGCCGCCTGGATCAGGTCGTTCAGAGAACACTCCCCGATCTCCGCCGCCCGCGCGGTCACCTGCTGGCACACCGAGGAGGACTGGCCCGCCACCACCATGTCAATGGTTAGCTTCTCGGCATCGAAGAGCCCCTTCGCTTCGGCCACAAGCTCCGGGACGCTGTTCCAACTGAAGCCGACAACGGCCAGGGTGAGCTTGGCCGGCTTGACCGCTTCCGCCTGGCCGGGGCCTCCGCCGGGGGACGGCTGCGGCGCCTGAGGGGCGCAGGCGGTGAGGAGCGCGGCGACGGTGCAGGCGATGGCTATGCTTCGCTTAGACGATGACATGGTTCGATCCCTCCTTGCGCTTCCGCGCGCCGTAATGCAAATTTGCTTTGCACTTCGGCCGTCCGTAGTGCGTAGCACGTCGTGAGTAGGAGTGAGCCGGACGGTAAGCCCCCTCACCACGCACTACTCACTACGCACGTTACTCCCGAGCGATGTCCTCTGCGGCAGCGGGGTGCGCTCGAGCAGTGGCCATCTGCTCCTCTCGGATTGACGCACGCACCTGCCGCTCGATGTTGTGCCAGACATGGTCTGCCAGTTTTGTGAAGCGCTGGTCGCGCTTGACGTCCAGGGCCCGGGGCCGCTCGATGTCGACGGAGAGCATCTCCTGGACCCGGCCGGGCCTGGCGCTCATGATCATCACCCGGTCCGCCAGAAAGATCGCTTCGTCGATTTGATGGGTGATGAAGATGACGGTGTTGCCCGTGGCGCGCCAGATCCGCAGCAGTTCGTCCTGCATGATCTCCCTGGTCTGCGCATCCAGGGACGCGAAGGGCTCGTCCATCAACAGGACGTCTGGCTCCACCGCGAGGGCTCTGGCGAGGTTGACCCGCTGGCGCATCCCTCCGGAGAGCTGATGCGGGTAATAGCCCCCAAAACCGGCAAGACCCACCAGCTCCAACAACATATCGATACGGGGCATGTAGTCCCGTTTCCTTTCGCCCCGTAGCTCTGGCCCCAGGCCGATGTTGTCGGTTACGTTGCGCCAAGGCATCAGGTTGTCCGCTTGGAAGACGAACCCCATTTTCCTGGAAGGTCCGGTGATGGCGGCGCCGTCGTAGAGGACGCTGCCGCTGTTGGGAGAGAGCAGGCCGGCGAAGATCCGCAGCAGCGTCGTCTTTCCACAGCCGCTGGGACCGACGATAGTGAGAAACTCGCCGGGTGCGACGGAGAGGTCGATGTGGTCGAGGACCTCGATGGACTCTCCAGTAAGGCGGTTGCGAAACGCCTGGCATAGCTCCCTGGCCTGGACCTTCGGTTGCATGGGGACCTACACGTAGCGCCAGGGTGCGATGCGACGTTCCACCACTCGTATCAGCTCGGTGCTCACCATGCCGGCGGCGGCCAGGATAAGGGTAGCGGCGAACAGCGCACCCATGTCGAAGATCTGACTCGAGACGGTGATCAGGTAGCCGAGACCCGCCCGCGCGCCGAAAAGCTCCGCGACGACGACCCCGACGAGGCCGCGGCCGACGCCGAGGCGGAGTCCGGCCACGATGAAAGGCACGGCCGAGGGTAGCAGCACCTTGGTGAAGATCTGGCGGCGAGAGGCGCTGAAGGCTCTGGCCGTCTCGATGAGGCCTTCGTCGGTGCTCTCGACGCCGGCCTGGGTGTTCACCAAGACGGGGAATACCGCCACCAGGAACACCACGACGATCTTGGAGAACAACCCGAGCCCAAACCAGAGGATGAACAGTGGAGCAAGCGCGATGAGAGGGGTCGAGTAAACCGCATTGACCCACGGTGTCAGAGCGGTTCTGGCCGGCCGGTTGGTCGCCAGCAGGAGGCCGATGAGGATCCCGATGACGGCCGCCGCGCCGAACCCCGCGGCGAACTCGACGCCGCTCGTAACGAGATGCTTTTGCAGCTCACCCTGCTGCCAGAGCTCGCCGGTTCGGACCAGGATGGCGGTGGGCGCCACCAAAAAGAGCTTGTCGCGCACCACGAATTGAGCCGCCGCCTCCCAAAGGGCAAAGCCGACAAACAGGGAAAGGACGACGGTGACAGACGAGTGGCGCCACCAGGTGGACAAGGCCGTCGCGAACCCGTTCCCGGAACGGGATCGCGCGAGTTCATCGGTATTCGTGGTCGTGTTCATCTCGGACCGATCATCGCTTCAGACTCTCCAGGGCCTTGTTCACATAGGTCATGTCATAGTACTTGCCAGGAGCAGGTATCGGATCTTTCAAGCTACCAAGCTCGACCAAGGATTTGAGCACGCCCCGCACACCCGCGTCCGTGATCTGGCCGGTGGCGGAGAACAGGTTCGAGTCCACGACATCGCGCTTGTAGATGCGCTCGAAGCTCTCCCGAGACATGTTGAGCTTAGGCGAAACCACGCGGAACAGCTCCTCCTTGTTCGTCGGGTCATGCATCCAGCTGATCGCCTTGAAGTAGGCGCGAGCAAACCTGATCCACCTGGTCCGGGTGCTCCTTGGCCCAATCTGAGCGCACAACATGGGCCGAGTAGCCGTAGTTGCTGGCGTTGACGTACTTCGGGACCATGGCGTCGGGCTTGGTGAAGCCGTCCTGCTCAGCCTGGAAGTCGAAGGGATCGGTGATGAGCGCGGCGTCCACCGCCCCGGCCTTGAGAGCGGCATACCGGGAGCCGCTGGACCCAGCGTACTGGAAGTCGTAGTCGCTATCCTTGAGTCCGTTGGGCCTGGCCATCTCACGGAAGAAGAAGACGGTGGTGTCCTTGGGGCCTCCCACCATCACGGTTTTGCCCTTGAGGTCGGCCCACATCTTCAGGGTGGGCTTGGCCTTGACACTTGCGCCGCCATCTCCCAGGCCGACGCCCAGGTGGTGCGGAGGATCCCATAGGTCAGGGTGACCGGCTTTGGAGGCTTCACCTGAGACATTGCATCGCCGGCCGGTGGGGCGCTTGGGGTAGCCTGAGGAGCGCACGCCAGCACGCCCCCTACGACCAGGGCCCAGCACAGCGATCCGGGGATTATTCCTGGCTGCATCGCACTCCTCCCAGGGCGTTACTTGTCATGGTATGAGTATTCCACCGTATCTCGTAAGGGCAGACCTGCGCGTCTGCCCTGGGCGCACTATCTCCGGTAGCCCCCGCCGCGACGGGCGCCTCCTTACCGGTCAAGCCAGCTGTTGGTGATAGGCCAGCTGGAGATGTTCCAGTTTGGCGCGTAGTTCTTCAGGTGCGTGTGCCAGAAGTAGTAGCCGACCTGGGAGTACATGCCCACGCCGTAGGCCTTGTCCACGATGGTCCGGCCGATCTGCCGGATCAGGTCCCGTCGCTTTGCGGCGTCCACCTCGCCCCGCTGCCGTTCGATGAGGGCGGTAAGCTCCGGGTCCTTCACCCCGTAGTAGTTGGAGCGGGCGCGCGCATGGAACTTGGTGAGAGGGAAATCCACATCGTACTTGGCATCGCCGCCCGAGAGGAGGTTGATATGGAAGTTCCCCTCCCGGCGGTTGGAGATGTAGGTCTGGGCATCGACGTTCTTGAAGACCAGCCGGATGTTGGTCTTGCGGAGCTGAGCCTGGAGCAGCTGCATCTGGCTGAGGTAGGCATCGCCGTAGAGGTTTCCGGGATAGGTGAACTCGAACTCCAGGCCGTTGGCGTAGCCCGCCTCGGCGAGCAGCCGCTTCGCCCCCTCCGGATCATAGGGCTGGAGCTGCCTGGTCTCCTCCTGGGTGAAGTACCCCAGGTAGACGCCCGGGACCTGGAGGGAGCCCCGGCCTTCTTGGAAGACCTTCATGAACTCCTCGCGATCGATGGAGAGGGAGATGGCCCTCCGGACCCGTGGGTCGTCCAGGGGTGGCTTGTCCACCCGGAGAAAGAAGTCCTGGGGAAAGGCGCTCTCGAATTCGTACTTCACCGCGCCAGGATTGGCGCGCTCAATGTCCTTGGACTGGGCAAGCCGGATGTTGGTGCCGCCTGCGCCAAGGATGTCTATCTGCTTGGTCTGGAAGGCCGAGTAGGCAGTCCCGTCCTCGGGGATGATGAGGTTGTGCACCTCCGCGATATAGGGCTTGCCCGGCTCCCAGTAGTCCGGGTTCTTCTTCCACACCCACCGCGATCCCGCCTGGGAGGCCCCCGCGTCCAGCTGATAGGGCCCCGATCCAGCGATAGCGTTCTTCAAGTGCCCGTCCCTGTCGTAGATCTCCCTGGGGACGACGGGGTTGTGGTCGGCCGCGGTGTAGCGCAAGAAGGGGATGGAGGGCTGGGTGAACCGCACGACCAGGGTGGAGGGGTCCGGCGTGTCGATGCGGTCGATCCCTTCGTACATCCACTCGAACTGGCCCACGGGCAGCTTCTTCTCCTTGAACTCGCCGGTGCGGCTCCAGTACTCGTAGCTCCACTTGACGTCGGCTGCCGTTAGCGCTCTGCCATTCAGCGGAGGTACGTTGGCGAACCTCACGCCCGGCCGCAGATGAAAGGTGAAGGTCCGGGCGTCGGGAGCTACCTCCCAGCGCTCCGCCAGTTCCGGCTCCAGGACGCCGTCGTTGTACGGGACATCCGGCCCGGCCTTGTACCCCAGCAGGGTGTTGTAGGCGAAGAGCATCGCGTACCCGTTGGGGGTGTTCTTGCCGGTGTAGCTGAGGTCCCAGTCTGAAGGGTCGGTGGTGCTACGCACCCGGAGGGTGCCGCCTTGCTTCGGCTCGGAGGGCGCCCCTGCCCCCGGGGCAGGCGCTGAGGCGGGCCCGCAGGCCAGAGCCAGCAGGGCGGCGGTAGCGGCGGCGGTCCAGACTTTAAGCATTGGCTCCCCTCCTCAGGTATGTTGCCTCGATGCCGGCCAGGGGCATTACCTCGCTGTGCAGCACGTTGCGGATGATGCGGAGGGCGCACTCCTTGGCGCCGGGGGGTTCGGCCTGGCGATGGACCATGGTGCAGTCTTCCACGACGCAGACCTTGTAGCGGAGCTGGAACGCGTCGGCGGAGGTCCACAGGACGGTGTTGTCGGTAGAAGCGCCGGCGATGATGACCATATCCACGCCCATGGTGCGAAGGGTGTAGTCCAGGTCGTTATGGGAAAAACCGCTCAAGAAGCGCTTGTAGATGACGATGTCCTTGTCGATGGGGTGTAGCTCCGGGATCACGTCCAGGTCGGAGGTGCCGGCGCGCATGGGGGAACGGTCCCCGGAGTTGTCCGTGGGGCGCCGCATGCTGTTGACGTGAAGCACCTGCACCCCCGCCGCGTAGGCCGCGTCCTTGAGCTTTCGGACCTGGGCGACCATCTCGTAGCCGAAGCTACCCGGGGCCCAGCCGTAGCCCCTTGCCATATCCAGGATGATGACCGCAGGTTTGGCTGGCGCCTCATGCATCATCGCTTGTGTTCTCCTTCGACTCAGCACCCCGCGGTGTCTATCCATGCATAGAGCACCGCCGGCGAGTTGTAGCCGGGCTGGATCTGGATATGGTTCCGCACCCGGCACGAAACGAAGTGGTAGAAGGCCCTGTTAATCGGGGGATAGTAGAGCATCAGGTCGTAAAGACGGTCCTGGATCTGGTCTATCAGGTGCTTTCGTCTCACCGGGTCCATCTCCCGTGCCTGCGCGTCGGCCAGTTTGTCAAGCTCCGGGTCGCTGAACATCATGTAATTCAGGGGACTCCCGGTCCGGATGAGGTCCCCGGCCCAGTAGCCCGGGAAAAGGACTCCGCCGATGCCGGACCAGGCCAAGTCGTAGTCCCGCTTCTGCCAGGTCGCGGTGAAGGTGCCGGGGATCACCGTTATCTTGCTGCGCAGGCCAACCGCTTCCAGGTGGCGTTGTACTACTTCGGCTTCCTCGGCGCCGGAGCTCTGGGCGAACAGCTCGAACTCAGGTGTGCCGGAGGGAAATCCAGCCTCAGCCAGCAGTCGCCGGGCTCGTTCAGGGTCCGCCTTGAATTTCTGCCTCAACTTGTCGTGAGGCCAAGCGTACTCGGTCAGGGAAACGGGCACGTATCCGTTGTACCCGGCGCCACCGCGATTCACCGCGATGAGATCGTCAACGTCAATAGCCAGCGCGGCAGCCCGGCGTACCCGCACGTCGTCGAAGGGTTTGCGCGACAGATTGAACCAAAGGGCCTGCGGGGCGAACGCACGCATCTCCCACGGGCGCATCTTGGGCTGGCTCTGCCGAAGGGCGTCAGCGTCTAGCTTCCGTAGCCCGAAGGTGGTGGTGCTGTCAATGCGCCCCGCACGCAGGGCGGCCAGTTCGGCGGCGGTGTCACCGAAGAAGATGGCACGGACTTCATCGAGGTAAGGCAGCCGCTTCCCGTCGTCGCCGTTCTCGTAATAATCGGGGTTTGGCTCCAAAACCACTTCCTGGCCCGGCTTGAAGGACTTGACCATGAACGCGCCGGTGCCCACGGCGACGGACTTGAAGTCGCCATAGGCTTCCCGTATCTCTTGGGGCATTATCACGTTGGCCGGAGCCCCCACCTTGCCCAGCAGGTCCGCCTGGGGCTCGGCGGTCCGCAGCACCACCGTGTGGTCATCTGGTTGCTCGTTGGTGACGTCAATCCAGTACGTCCTGAGCACGCCCTCTTTCTTCTGGAGGTCGATCATCTTGCCGACGTCGGCGGAGGTGAAAGAGCGACCGTTTACTGGCGGCCGGTTCTGCCACTTCACGTCGTCCCGCAGCTTGAAGGTCCAGGCCCGGCCGTCGGGGGAGATCTCCCAGGCCCGAGCCAGGCTGGGGACCATCGCGGTGTCCGAGGGGAAGCAACCTCGGAACCGGATCAGGCTGTTGTAGACTTGGGGAGTCGCGCCCAGAGCGGTAAGACCGGGCTTCGTCATATCCAGATGGTCGAAGCCGCTGACAGCGCGGACCAGCGTGCCGCCACGTGTCGGCGGGCCGGGCGATCGCCAGACCTCTTTGCCGGGCTCGCACGCGCCGCTCCCGGCCCCCTCGGCGCTCCGGACCTGCGCCGCGTCGGGTGCGGGCCCGCTGCCAGCCCCTCCCGGGGCGCAGGCGCTAAGGACGAGCACGCCCGACAAAGAGGCCATCAGGGTTATCTTCAATCGCATTATGCTCCTCTTAATCACCCCCACCTTCCACCAAGCATTCGCCAGCCGAACCGTACTTCCTGGTCCCGTTGCCGCGGGAGAAGATGATGGTGTCACCCACCTTGCCCACGCCACGGAACGAACCGCGCAGCCTTTTCAGCC
>CAZPYZ010000129.1:0-9382 GCA_964590215.1 uncultured Dehalococcoidia bacterium
AAAGACCGGAACCACCCCTGAGGTAGGTGATCCGGTGATCAAGGCCATCGTCAATGAAGCCGGCAACAAGATCTATTTCGTGCCGGGCATGCGGAGGTATGCCGTCATCAGAGTGGAAGAGAACCAGGGTGGGCGGTGGTTCTGTAAAGAGTCGGAGGCCGAACAGGCTGGCTGGCGAGCCTCAGCCTCGCTACGGGAGTCCCCCACTCCAGCGCCTACGGTGACGCCGGACCTCCGCAGGGGCCCGGCGCTTCCACCTCTCAACCCGACACCAATCCGTTGATCGCGCCAAAAGGTCATAACCCGGCCACCCGGCATGTGGACGAAAGCGCTGTGAGCTCAACTCGGGTGGCCTTGCCCAGCAGGCTCTCTGCCGGGGCTGTGCTGCGGGCGCCGCGCACCCTCTTCTATGGTTGGTGGATCGTCGCCATCGCCTCGGTCATGCATTGCTTCCACGGGGGCCTCTATGGCACAGGGATGACCGTGTACTTCCTGCCCGTCGCGCGAGACCTGGGGGTGACCAGGGCCGCCCTCTCCCTCGCGTTTACCCTGCGCAGCATGGAGTCGGGGTTAGATGGACCCCTTATCGGATACCTGGTGGACCGGATGGGACCACGGGCCATGATCCGGGCGGGCGCCCTGTTGGGTGGCCTGGGCTTCGTCCTCCTGGCCTTGACCCAGGACTACCTCTCCTTTCTGGCCGTCTTCCTGGGCGTGCTAGCCTTGGGGATGTCCTCGGGCGTAGGCCACTCCTCCATGGCGCTGCTCAACAATTGGTTTGCGCGGCGGAGGGCCACGGCCATCACCCTGGGGCACATCGGCACCGAGGTGGGCGGGGCGCTGCTGACTCCCCTGGTTGGCCTCATGGTCCTGAACGCAGGTTGGCGGCCTACCGCGATCCTTTCCGGGGCCCTCCTCCCCTTGGTACTGGTGCCATTGAGCTTCTTCATCCGGAACACGCCGGAGGCCATGGGCCTGGGCCCCGACGGCGATCCTCCGGCGAGACGGCCAGGCGTGGACGGCCGCCCGGGAGCAACGGCGGCCTTTCATGGGCAGCAGAAGGGGGAGTTCGGGGTGAAGGAGGCCATGCGCACCCGGGCCTTCTGGCAGCTGGCTTTGGCTATGGGATTTCGGCAGTTCGCGAAGACCGGGCTGCACGTGCACCTGGTGCCGCTCATGGTGTGGAAGGGGGTGGACGAGCCCGGGGCTGCCCTGCTGGTGGGCCTCCTCGCGTTCTGCCAGGTGCCCTCCCGCATCGGTGGCGCGTGGCTGGGGGACCGCTGGTCCATGACCAGGACGCCCGCCTTCTCCTGCCTGATTGGCGTTGCCGCTCTTGGCGTCCTCGTGTTCGGCCCCGCCGGTCCCCTGTGGACCTCCTTGGCGTTTGTGCTGTTGTTCGCCCTGGCCGAGAGCGGCAACCTGGTGAGCTGGGCCCTGGTCGGTCACTTTTTCGGCAGAAACCGCTTCGCCACCCTAAGAGGCGCCATTTCCACCGTCTCCACTCCCCTTACCCTGGTCGCCCCGGTCTTCCTGGGGTGGGTGTTCGATCAGTCCGATAGCTACTTCTGGGCGCTCCTGCCGATGCTGGGCTCTTATCTTGTCGCCTCTCTGCTCTATGCTTCGCTTCGTCCCCCGGGGCCGCGGGACGTTGCGACAGGGCGCCCTTCGTAGTGCTGGCTATAGCGCGTAGACTCAACCGTCGCCGCCAGCTTGAGAACCGATAGCAAGGTGATCTGGCGGGTTCCCACCGCCGCTCTCCCCTTTCTCCTGTTCTTCTTCGCCCTGTTCATCCGTCTCTTCTTCGCTTCCTTGCTCCCCTTTCCCGGTCTGGATGACCCGCCCTTCTATCTCACCGTCGCCCGCAATCTCGCTGAGGATCGAGGCCTCGTCATCGACGCCATCTGGAGTTACCTCGTCCCCTTTCGTGCGGTCACCCACCCCAGCAATGAGTTTTGGATGCCGCTGCCATCCCTCATCCTCGCCCCTTTCTTCAAGATTCTTGGCCCTGAGCTCTCCGTCGCTCAAACGATAGGGGCAGTGGCTGGCGCGCTCCTTGCCCCCATCGCCTGGAAGACCGCTGCCGTTGTCCAGGTCGAGGCATCAGCTCACAAGAACGACACGCGCATATCGGGCGTCCCCTTTGTCAGCGGTCTGCTGATCGCGGTCAATCCTCTCCTCGCCTACCAGGCCGTCAGCTCCGACAGCTCCGTCTACTTCACGCTCTTCGCAGCAAGCGCGCTGCTGGCCGCAAATGCCCTTCCTTTCTTCGCAGGTTTCCTCGCCGGCTTCGCGTACCTCGCCCGCACCGAAGGGGCTCTCTTGGCAGCTCTCCTCATGGTCCGGGACCGTTCCGCCAAACGGGCTGGCGCGGTGCTGCTGGGAGCGGGCCTCGTGGCTATTCCATGGCTCACCCGCAACTACTCCACCTTTGGGACTGCGATCCCGGTCCCCGTGACATCTCTCATGCTCCTCCCCGATTACTCCGCCTTGTTCACCTATGGTGGTGCGCCATCGCCTATCGACTGGGGAAACCAGGTGGCATTGCGCGTGCAGGCTGCGGGCGCCAGTCTTGGCTTGGTGTTGGTCCAGGCCTTGGTGTTCCCCTTGACGCCTCTGGCGGTAGCCGGTTACGTGGCGGCCCGATCCTCGCGCCTGGTGGACCGAGGGATTTTCGCCTTTGCAGGCGTGTTCCTTCTCTCCATCCTGCTCTTTCCTGTACCTGTCCTCCACGGCACCTTCTACCATTCCGTCGGCGCTTTCCTTCCGCTTCTCGCGACCCTGGCGGTGATGGGCCTCCTCAGGTTGGGCCATGCCGCTGGCCGCAGGCTCTACCAAGGTGGTTCCTTCACCGCCGTGATCCTCTGTGGGGCGGGTCTCCTCCTCACTTTCGTCCAGCTCGGTCTGGCGGCCGGAGCGGCCTCGGAGCTACACACCCGCTGGGCAGCCCAGTTCGAGACGGCAGCGAGCTGGCTCTCGACCCGCGCTGTCCGGGAGGCTCGAGAGGCGCTACCTCAGGCCCTCGGTCACTCGACCGGTCCTGTCATGACCAACGAGCCCCATACCCTCCATTACGCCAGCGGCGTTCCCACGGTGATGCTGCCCTGGGGTGATCCTCCTGAGTCCGCGAAAGAGGTGACCCTGCGCTATGGAGTACAGCACATTGTGGGCTTTGGCCGGTTCGGGCGCTATCCCGACGCCCTGGATGAGCACGGGGCGTTCCACAAGCTGTTCGAAGAAAACGGTGTTTGGGCCTACGAGATCGTACGGTAACGAGCACCGTCATCGACGTCTCGCGGCAAGCATCACGTTGGCCGGCCCTTCAATGCGAGCTGAGGCAGATAGCAGTTGGCCCAGAAACCGGAGATGACCTCGCACCGCACCCGCATACGTCCCGGTCTGCCATGCTGAAGGAGCAGGCGATCTTGCTCATCCTCCTCCTCGCGTTTGGCTTGCGCGTCACGAACCTTGGTGGTCAGAGCCTCTGGTACGACGAAGCCTACACGCTGCTCCTCTCGTCCTTCCCACCAGATGAGATCCTGGAGCGCACGGCCCGAGACACCAATCAGCCCCTCTACTTCTGGCTCCTCCACCTCTGGGGAACCCCGTCGTTCCCTGAGTCCGTGACCGCGACCCAAACGGCTCCAGGGCCTTTCGCGGAGCTTGTCGAAGGGGCGAAGGCGAAAACACAGGTCGTAGACTCCTACCCCCGTTTTCCCTCCGTCCTGGCCGGCACCGCCTCGGTGGCTCTTGTCTTCGCCATCAGCCGGGCCCTCCTGGGCGCCGGCCCGGCGGCTGTCGCCGCCCTCTTCGCAGCCGTCTCACCCTTTCACGTGTTCTACAGTCAGGAACTCCGGATGTACGCCCTCCTCGGAGTCTGGAACCTCCTGGCTGTGTGGGGGTTTCTCCAGGGGTGGGTTTATGGCCATCGACTCGGCTGGGCCCTCTACACCGCCGCCACGGTCCTGATCCTGTACACCCACGTCCTGGGTGTCCTGGTCGCTCTAGCGCCCCTGGGCTGGGCCCTGCTGCGCCGCGCCAACTGGCGGGCTCTCCAATTGCCCTTGGCGGCACTGGGGGCTTCTGGAGTCCTCTACCTGCCCTGGGCGGCAGTCCTCGCTGGGCAGGTCGAGACCGCGTTCAGCACCTTCTGGGCCGCAGCCCCCACTCCCCTGAGCCCCTTCGCCAGCCTTTATCTGTTCTTCCAGGGGCCTTTCGCCGGTTCACTATTTCCCGTTGCCCTGATGGCAGTGCTCGTTGCCCTCGCCCTGACGCTCCCGCCCATGATCCCCTCCCCCTGGAGGCGGCGAGCCAGGTCCCGTCGTCAAGCTGCTGGAGAGGTGAGGGACAGCACTCAGGCAACCGAAGCGTCGGGGTCGCTGCAGGCCCCCTCTCTCCTCTGGGCTTGGGCCATTCTCCCGCTGGTCGCGCTTCTCGCCCTTTCCCTGATCCGCCCCCTCTACCTGGAACGCGTGGTGATCGGCGCGGCGTTCCCCGTG
This sequence comes from uncultured Dehalococcoidia bacterium, assembly GCA_964590215.1. Lineage (GTDB taxonomy): Bacteria > Chloroflexota > Dehalococcoidia > SHYD01 > SHYD01 > CAZPYZ01. Next base: position 4,497 of record CAZPYZ010000129.1, read on the forward strand.
TACATGCTGCTGGGGTGGTTCTTCACCCGATCCAGAATTGGGCTAACCCTCGGGCTCCTGGTCCTTAGCTGTGGCCTCTGGGGCCTCAGGAACTGGTACGTCGAGCCGTCCTTCGCCAAGCCTCCGTACCGCAATGCGGCAGCCCTCGTGAAGGACCTATGGGCGGGCGAACCGGTGCTCCACACCAGTGACGGGAGCTACCTCCCGTTCTTGCTGTACGCGCCCGAACTCCCAAACCGTCTCTTGGCTGGCGACCCCGAGGCAGAAGCCAGGACATCCCGCGCTCGGTCGACCTATCATACGCTGGAGGTAGCGCCGGTTGCGTTGCCAGACGTCGGACGTTTCGTCCTGGTCATCTCGCTGGACCATAGCGTTGAGTATCAACGCACGCGGGCCGGGGATATTGATAGACGTTACCGGCCATTGCATGAGGAGACGGTGGGTGGTGTGATCGTACGGGTTTACGAGGGCCGGTAAGAGAAACAGCGGCTCCCGCGGGGTGGGGAGGGCCCCCTATTTCCTCATTTCCTTGATTCCTCTCACCTGTTCCTGGTGTCCCAATCGAAGGGGATCTCTGGCGAATCCCAGGGCAGCCGGTACTCGTCCGGCTGCGCCCGGTCGTAGGGCTTTGTCACAAAGTAGATGAGGATCGCGGGGTTGGGGCTGAGTACCTTGTACCCGTGGGCCACGCCCACGGGAATCTTGACCAACTGAGGACTGTAGTCTCCCAGGGTCAGCTCCGCGGTCTCCTTGAAGGTTGGCGAGCTCTCCCGCAGGTCGTAGAGCCCGACGCGGATCATGCCGCTGACGCAGGCCCAAAGGTCGTCCTGCAGCCGGTGGTAGTGCCAGGCCTTCACTACCCCCGGGTAGGTCAGCGTGACGTTGGCCTGCCCAAACCCGGAGAAGATGGGCTCGTCCGCCCGCAGCAGCTCCGCCAGGTACCCCCGGTCGTCGGCGTGCCGGACCAGGGGCTTGACCTCAACCCCAGGGATCACTGTGACGGTCGCCTGAAAATCAGCAAATCCATCCCCTGGGCACCGCCTTCGAGGCGGACAAATACCCCGCCGCCGGATCTCGGAAGCACCGCGACAAGCTGCCATCCCTCGGCACCCAACTCCGCGAGCGCCCTCGAGAGGGGCTACGTCCGACGTCGCTGCTAGAGTCCCTCGAGATCACGCTCGGTTAACCCGAGGTCTCGCAGGATATTCCGCAGCGTCCGCCGGGAGAATGTCGCTGCTCTCATGGTGTGGAAGGATTGTGCGTTTCCCCCTCTCAGCGCTCCCCCAGACCTCGTGTCCACCCCTTCGCCTGTCGCTGGAGGCGGTATCCAAGCCGAGTCAGTTTACGGGTTAGCTCACCGTATCGCATCCGGCGCGGTCACGATGATCTCTGCCTTCAGCGGCCTATTGAGCGGAGCAGGGATCAGGCCATTGGGCAGCGGCAAACCATCCTCCTCGGACAGTTCGAGCAAGACTCGAGCAACGTCCTCAAGATTATCTAGTGCCTCAGCGACTGTCTGGCCCTCTGCGTGGCATCCCTGAATCGACTCGCAGGTTGCCAGGAAGCCGCCCTCTTCCAGCGGTTCGACCTCTACTGGTACGACAAACTGTTTCATGGTCTCCCCTTTGACTGTGCCGGAGCTCCCCGGATGAACTTTTACACATCCAGGTTTTTGACCTGCGTCGCATGGGCCTGAATGAAGAGCTTGCGAGGCTCCACTTCATCCCCCATCAGCTGCGAGAACACTTCGTCCGCCAGGGCGGCATCCTCGATGTCCACGTGGAGGAGGGTGCGCGTCTCGGGATTCATGGTGGTGTCCCAGAGCTGCTCGGGGTTCATCTCGCCGAGCCCCTTGTAGCGCTGAACGTCCACGTTCTTCTCGTTCTTCAGGGACGCCAGGACCTGGTCTTTCTCCTGCTCACTGTACACCCACACCTGCTGCCGTCCGTGCTGGACGCGGTAGAGAGGAGGCTGTGCGATGTAAAGATAGCCGTCCTGGATCACCTCCGGCATCTGCCGGAAGAAGAAGGTGAGCAGGAGGGTACGGATGTGGGACCCGTCCACATCCGCGTCGGTCATGATGATGATCTTGTGGTAGCGCAGCTTGCTCACGTCCATCGTCGGGTGGATGCCGGTACCCATCGCGACGATCAGGTTTCGGATGGCCTCGTGGGTAAGCATGTGGTCCGGACGGGCCTTCTCCACGTTCAGGATCTTGCCTCGGAGCGGCAGGATCGCCTGGAAGCGCCGGTCCCGGCCCTGCTTGGCCGAGCCGCCTGCCGAGTCACCCTCTACGATATAGAGCTCGCATAGACCGGGGTCTCGCTCGGAGCAATCGGCGAGTTTGCCCGGCAGCGTCGAACCGTCCAGCAGCCCCTTCCGGACTACCAGGTCCCGAGCTTTTCGGGCCGCCTCCCGGGCCCGGGCCGACATGATGCACTTCTCCGCGATGCGCCGGGTTTCGGCCGGGTGCTCCTCGAAGAAGCGGGATAGCCCGTCGTAGGTGATGGATTCAACCTGGGTCTTGACTTCGGCGTTGCCCAGCCGTCCCTTGGTCTGCCCCTCGAACTGCGGTTCCGAGAGCTTGACGCTGATGATGGCGGTCAGCCCCTCCCGCACGTCATCACCGGTGAGGTTCGCGTCGTCGTCCTTCAGCAGCTTCTGCTTGCGGAGGGCGTCGTTCACCCCCCGGGTCAGCGCAGACCGGAAGCCGGTGAGGTGTGACCCGCCGTCGATGGTGTTGATGCAGTTGGCGAAGCTATAGGTGGACTCGGAAAAGCCGTCGTTGTACTGGACTGCCACCTCGACGATGGTGCCGCCCGATTCGCCTTCGATGAAGATCGGCTTCGGGTGTAGCACGTTCCGGCTGTGGTTCAGGTGGCGCGCGAAGCTCGCGATGCCGCCCTCGAAGTAGAAGGTTAGCTCCGTGTCGATGCGCTCGTCCTCGATGGTGATCCAGAGGCCCCGGTTCAGGTAAGCCATCTCCCGCATGCGCTGGGAGAGCAGCTCGAAGTCGTACGCGGCCTCCTGGAAGATGCTCCGGTCGGCCCTGAACATCACGGTCGTGCCCGTGCCCTCCGCCGGCCCCATCGCCTCCAGCTTGGCCAGAGGCCGGCCGCGTTCGTACTCTTGGCGGTACGTCTTGCCCTCCCGTCGCACGTCGACCCGCGTCCACTCGGACAGGGCGTTCACCACTGATGCCCCCACCCCGTGGAGGCCCCCGGAGACCTTGTAGCCACCGCCACCGAACTTGCCGCCCGCATGCAGCACCGTCATGACCGTCTCCAGCGCGGAGACGCCAGTAGTGCGGTGCGTGTCCACGGGGATGCCGCGGCCGTTGTCGGCCACCGTGACCGCACCGTCCCGGTGCAGGGTCACCTGGATATGGTCGCAGTGGCCGGCCATCGCTTCGTCGACACTGTTGTCGACGATCTCGTACACCAGGTGGTGCATCCCGCGGGAATCGGTGCTCCCGATGTACATGCCGGGCCGTCGCCGAACCGCCTCCAGGCCCTCCAGGACCTGAATATCTTTCGCGCTGTAGTCAGTGGGCTGCGTTGCCATGAAACTCCTCATTTCCTCGTGCAGAGGGTCAGCATGAGGGCGATACCGTTGGTTGCCCGACCACTTTCACCCGCTGCTTCAAGAAGAGCATCCCCGCAGCCACGAGCCCCGATGCGATATACGCGTGGCCGGCAATCGCTCCGACCGCGCCCACGGGATACTCCATTACCAGTCGCCAAGCGAGTGGGGTACCCACCAGAATCAGGTTGACCAGCAGAATGAAGCCGACGGCGGACCAGAAGTTTCGCCATACCAGCTCCGCGCTGTACCACACGGCTCGCCACGGCGAGGCACCCAGGACGAAAATTGCGTCATCTACAAAGAACAGATAGAACGCCACCGTCATCAGCATCGCGAGGGCCGCGCCGCTCGCGAAAGAAACGGCCGCCGACCCAAGCAGGCCAACCAATCCCAGCGCGAGGAGCATAACCCCACCTAGAGGCAGCGAAAGCCCCAGCAGCGTGCCGTACAGCAGCATCATCTTGAGCCACCCCTGTAAGGCCGGCCGCAACAAACCTCGGGCCGAGTCTATCCCGAGGCTATCCCCCCGAAGCGGCTCCGCGATGGCCGCTAGGTAAAAACTTGCGCCGAGCAGGCTGAGCGCCGCCAGCACCAAGCCCGACCCGGCGAAGACCCAGCCATTCTCGACCTGGAGCAGTGCCCGGTCTCCCACCGCCGGCAGGGGCGCAGCGGACGTCGCGCTGATAAGGCTGGGAAGCTGCCAGGCGACGATGCCCAGGAGGTTCGCGTCCCTGAACTTCGCCAGCGCTTCTTTGGGCCCACCCAGGGCCTCCTTTAACTCATCTCTGGAATAGGGGCCTTCCCGTTCCTCCGGCGTCTGCAGGGCCGCTTGATCCATAAACCCTAGAGCGCTCTCCACCAGAGGTGTCGCAGACACCCCTGGCCCGAACGCGAGGAAGAGGTCCAGGATGACGGGGAGAAAGAGTACCCAGAGCCGCCGGTTGACGATGAGGTAACCCTGTGAGAGGGTATCCACAATCCCAGTAGGGCGGCTAGTCGTCATCCTAAACAGTATACCACATTCGTTCGTATTTAGGCACGGAATGAGGCGTAAATAAACGCTAGCAGGAGTTGACAGCGAGTGTACTATGTGAGCGGTAGCGCGTTGTCCTTCTAAGAACCCTTGGTGGGACGCGAGGATCCCCGAGGCCGGGTTTGGACGCTGGGCCTGGGGGGAGCGGGTAGCGTAACCGACCACCTGTCCGGTGGCCGGTTTTTTGTTGCGATTCTGCTGGCGGCGTTTGTGAAAAGCATCACTGACACTCGTTGTAGGGGTCAGTAGACTCGTCGATGTTAGACCC
>CAZPYZ010000130.1:0-9358 GCA_964590215.1 uncultured Dehalococcoidia bacterium
ACTGGCCCGTGGAAGGCGTGGTCAAGTATTGGCACTTCGTCGACGTGGCCTGGGTGTTCATCTACCCCACGCTTTACCTGGTGGGATAACGGCGCGGGGTATACTGCTCCCGCTTACTCGATTCGTCCGAGGAGGAGCAGCGCCGTGACCACCCGTAGGGCCTTGAACATCGTCGTGCTACTGGTCGGCGTTATTGGCGCCGTCTACTACACTGCCACCAATCAAGAGTCCCAGGGGGCGGTAGTCGTCCTCTCAGGGATTCTCTACTTCGTAGCCCTGCCCCATATCTAACGGCAGACTGCCCCTGATGGGGGTCGGTGGGCTTCCCCCTTACTCCCGCAGCCGCGGGCACAGCCGCATCGCGTTCTCGCCCAGGATCTTGCGCTTGGCGCTCTCAGAGAGGGGAAGTTCGTCGATCTGCTGCACGGCTTCCGGGAAGGCGGTGTCCCCGTGGGGCCAGTCTGTGGCGAAGAGCAGCACGTCCTCGCCCACCCAATCCACCACGAAGGGGAGGGTCCGCTCCCAGGTGTCCACCCCGTGGAAGTAGCACCCCCCGTGCTTGACCACCTCGCTGGGCACTCGCTTTAGCAGCGGCACGTGGCCGGGGGAGAGGTAATAGTGGGCGTCGAACCGCTCCAGCGCGGCGGGCAGCCAGCCCGCTGCCGTCTCGACGACCCCCACCCGTAAGCCGGGGAACCGATCAAAAACGCCACCCCCCACCAGCGCTCCTAAAGCGGCCATCCCTGCCCAGGGATTGCAGAGGGAGTGCTGCAGAAACCAGGTCCCTCGCAGGTCGAAGGTGCCCGGCTGGTAGGGCGGCCTCGCGGTCCCGCCGTGCACCAGAATGGGCAGGTCGCTGTCTAACGCGGCCTGGTAGATCGGGTCCAGCCAGAGGTCGTCCAGCAACATACTGTTGGGCCCGCACGGTGGCAGGTACACTCCAACACAGTTCGGGTCCTCCTTACCCCAGTGACGGATCTCCTCTGCCCCGGTTCGCGAGTCCCGCATGTTCGCAACCACCGTCCATTTCAAGCGCTCCGGGGCTTGGGAGCAAAAGTCCCGCACCCACCGGTGGTACGCCCGATAGAGGGCGCTCTCGAACCCAACGTCGTGGAGGGCGCAATAGCTGGAGACGTGGGTAGGAAAAAGGACGTCGATATCCACGCCGGACGCATCCATCCCTTCCAGTCGCGCGCCCACGTCCCAATTCACGACAGGGTCGATCTTGGGGAGCTCCCCACGCTGCGGCCGGCCAAAGTTCACTCGCCCAGTCCCCGTCGGGTTCAGGATGAACTCCCGGGGAACCATCCCAAAGCTGTCTGGCTCGCCCAGGGAATTGTCCGACACCACGGGCGCAATCACGGCGTGCCGGCTGGATGCAACGGAAGGCGTCTGGCCCCGCTTCACGTTCTCTTCCAGGGCCCGCCGGAGACGGTCGAACTTCTCCCGGTAGGCGGGGTCTATTTGCTCCCCGTACATTTCATGAGGCCGCTCCACGATGTGAGAGTCCATGTCGATGACTTTCCAGCCGTTCCAAGCCATGGGCAGTACCTCCGTGGGTGAACACCCCAATCCCAGCCCCGCTGATGAACCCTCACATGAAGGCAGAGCGGGTGCAGGTGAAAACTAGTGGGTCGCTTGTCGTACTTGTGGCTCTTGGCAACCTCGCCGTGGCAAGAGCTTAGGGGCCCAGCGGGAGACCTGGCGGGGCCGGGAGAGAAAGCCGCAGAGCATCCGAGGGAGGGCGGGCGGACCCACCGATCCGGGGTGCGGTGACTACGGCCATGACAACTGACCCCCTAGCGGCTATGCCCGTCCTGGGCGGGCGGAGGGCCCTGCAGGAGGTACGGGTTAGGCTCGTCCTCTTTCATGGTGCTATGCCCGCTGAAGATGCCCCCGTCCTCGATGCGAAGGGCCCGGGCGTCGATGTCCCCGTAGACTCGGCCCCCACGGTAAATCTCGACCTTGCCAGCCGCGCTGATGTTGCCGTAAACCGTTCCCACCACACCCACGTCGTGGGCCACGATGGTCGCGGTCACCCGGGCGCTCTTGCCAACGACCAACGGGCCCGCCGTCTCGATGGTACCCTCGAACACGCCGTAGATACGGACAGCTCCATCAGTCTTCAGGTTCCCTGTGAAGCTCGCGTTGCGCGTGAACACCGTGTCACCGTAGTCGGACACGTTGGTCGCGTTGGCGAGCGGGTCACGCTGGTCTGCCATAGCGGAGCCTATTCTTGTATACTTGCCTGGGACGGTCAATACACCGTCGCCGGATGTTGAATGATGCCTAGAAAGACGAGGCCCAAGACCCGACACCCGGTCCGTACCGCCAGGCCGGAAAGCGCCCGTGTTGTACGGCCAGAGGCCCCTATCGATGGCTCCATTGCCCCCCCTGGCGTTCCAGTCCCCGGGCCGGCCCGCGTCGTGCCGCACCCGCGAGCGTCCCCAAGGCCTGTCGGTGGCTCGCAAGATTACGCATATGTCAGGCGAGACCTCATCCGTATCGCCGTCATCGCCGCCCTCCTCCTGGGCGGCATGGGCGCCCTGAAAGCCGCGACGGGTTAATCGTAGCCCGGTTGCGGGCTAAGGGCGCTGTTGGAGCGAAGCTACGGGGCAACTGGCGACGCCCCAAGCGTGACCACGGGGAAGAAGGTCTTCCCCAATAGCTCCCCCAGGAAGACGTGCCCCGCGCCCACGCGGCTGTTCTTTCCGCCGGGGCCCGGTTCTATCGCTCGCTCCGTCAACAGGCGCCGAATGAGCGCTGGATCCAGATCCGGGCGCACCCCCTTGATCAACGCCGCGGCGCCGGAGACGTGGGGTGCTGATGCGGAGGTCCCCGGGAACCCGGCCTGGCCGTAGGTCGCCGTGGTTACCTGGTCCGCGGCGACCAGGTCTGGTTTGGTTCGTCCGTCCTTGGTGGGACCCTGCGAACCGTATTGGCGCGCGTTTACCGTCCCTGGCTCAACCACTCCAACGCTCAGGGCGTGTGGGGAGTCCGCCGGTACCACCAGGCTCTCCTCGTGCACCTGGTGCTCCAGACTGTAGTCGATGGTCACCACGAGGTCTAGCCGCGATCGTCGCGTCGCGCGGAACCGTTGGACCGCGATCCAATAATCTCCCGCCCCCGCTGTCGTGTACACGATATGCTCGACGGGAGGGAACTTGCCGTTCTGAAAGGCGGTGGACTGGGACACAACGCTGTCACCTCTAAACAGGAACAGGTCATAGTCCTGAGTGAAGGTGTCCCAATCGTCCCACGTGAGGAAGACCTCGACGCGGAAAATCTGCTCTGCTGAGGGGCGTAGCCGCCGGAGCGACACCGTATTTCCTTCATCACCCGTCGCGAAGTTGTGAAACCCATTGCCATCCTGGTCGGAGAAGAGGCCGGACCAGTGGGTTTGGCCAAAGTTGCCTGCGCCCTGGACCCAGAGAATCCCGGCGCTTTCGGCTTTCCGCACGATGTCGTTCACCGTGCCCCTGCCGTCCCCGAACGCGGTGCCTGGCCAGCCGACGGAGGAGTTGATGATATGGACCCGCTGGGTGATGAGCCAGTCGACGGCCCCTCCCAGCTCTACCTCAGTGCTGAAGTTGACAAGAAACAACGTCGCCTCGGGGGCCACGTCAAATACGACCTCCGCAGCGGCCGTGCCGTGGGGGTCCCCCCCTCCGGTGATATCGCCGTCTTGGCGAAAGGAGCGTGCGATGACTTGGGCTGGGAGCTCCGTCCCGAGTAGTCGGGCGTAGCTGTCGAACCCCAGGTCGGCCACGGCGACTCTCGTTCCCCCGCCTCTCAGACCGGCCCCGTGCCACAGCTCCAGACCCATCCCCGCGGTGCCTTCACTCACGATCTGGGCGTGACCACTGCCTCCAAGAGGGGGACGGGTCGCGCGAGGCGACGGCTGGTTTGCCGTCTCCCGGGCTCTCTGGCCGAGGGAGACGGGGTAAACAGGCGCCCGGACCCGAAGTACGCCCGGCGACTGGGCGAGGGCATTGAGGGCCTCGGATGGAACCAAGGCCTGGAGCAGGCTGCCGTAGCTGCTCTGCGGACGGCCTCCCCATTGCCTTACCCTTTCGGCGACCGCATCCTGGGCGCCGTCGGTCACTTCCACCACCACCTGGAGCAACTTGCCTTCCAGGACCAGCCCGCCCCTCTTGGCGACGAACTCCGCCTCTTCTGGGCCACCGTCCCGAGCGGCAGCAGCAACTCCCATGAGGCGCCCATCGAGGCGGTCCGGTCCCTCCTTTTTTGGCACTGCCCCGACAGGCACGCGCTCGGCGATGCGGACCGGATCTTCTCCAGTATCAGTATCGGCGGGAAGGGGCAGGGTACCGACGACGAGAACAGCCGCCAGTAGGGCTGAGAGCCCCCCCGAGACTCCCCTCAGGCGAGATGCAGGGAACGTGAAGTGCGACCCCTTTCTTCCAGTCTGGGCCCCCGAAGAGCCGGCCATGCCCGAACGGCGCTGCCACTGAGGATGAAAACGAGCCCGCCTGCCACGGGGGGAAGCGGAGGTGGCGGGGAAATTCGCCGGGGCAAAGCCTGTCCTGAGTGGAGCCGAAGAATGGACACTCTGGGGAGGGGACGACGATCAGACCCCTCCACTGCGGCCAGTTTCAGAGCAATCTTGCAGGGGGCAGGGCGCACAGCCACACAGGCTCACATCATACCACCTCCCTACGCACGAGTTCTGGCCCGGTGCTCGGCGGTTGAACAGGGTGGCGCCAGCTCGTAGTTTCCGTCAGGTGACGGATGCGCCGGCGCCGGCCAGGAAACGATACTGGACTTACGACACGCCTTATGACCCTATCAAACACTGCGGCTTCCCGGAGGGAGGGCGCCATGGCATCCACCGAGTCCAGCGGTCCGTCCGTGTTCGCGCCCGATGGGAACCTCCCAGGATACCAGGGGATCGCTGGAGCCGTCGCGCTGCGCCCTCAGCGGATAGAGGAATCTGAGGTCCGCGGCGAGGAGATCCGGATCCTGTGTGAGATAAATCAGACCGTTGGCGAATCGGTCAATCTCCAGGCCATGGTGCACCGTATTCTGGAGCAGGTCGTGGCCGCTGGCAGCTTTGATGCCGGCCTGATCCGGCTGGCGGACCCTGTCCGCAAGGTGATCCTCCCTGTGGCCAGCTACGGCTATCACGAGCCTGGCGCGATCAGAGAACTGTCCCTGCAGGGCAACGTCCAAGAAGGCCGTTGGCTCAGGCAGGTGTTGATGGGCCGGACAGCCGTCGTCATCGAAGATGTGGATTGCCACCGGGGGCTGAGGACCTTTAAGCAGGAGGGATTCAGATCCGCGATTACGGTGCCCGTGACAGCCGCGCACCAGGTCTTGGGCGTGCTGCAACTGATGAGCCGTATGCCCCGCCACTTCGCTCCCGGGCCGCGCCGACTACTTGAGGCCATCGGCTCTCAGATCGGCCTCGGGATCCAAAAGGCCCACCTCTCGGAGGAACGGACTCGCCTGGTGGCGATCCTGGAGGCAACCACCGACCCGGTGTCCATTGCCGATGCGGCAGGCCGGGTTCAATACTCGAACGCTGCTGCGCGGAGGCTGTTTGGCATCGACCATGACCGTGAAGGGACTTCCTTCCGGCTGGGAGATCATTCTCCTCAATGGGCTCGAGAGCTGCTTAATCGCAAGGCCATCCCCGCCGCTCTGCGGAACGGCCTGTGGCGCGGGGAGTTAGCTTACGAGGACCCAGAAGGACGTGAGATCCCGGTTTCCCAGGTGATCATCGCCCACGCCGGGGCTGACGGCAGGACGGGGTTCATCTCGACCATCGCCAGGGATGTCACGGAACAGAAGCGGACAGAGGAGGTCCTCAAGTACCAAGCGCTCCACGACTCCCTCACGGGCCTCCCCAATCGTACACTCCTTCGAGAACGGCTCTGCCAGGCACTGGCGGAGGCCAGGCGCCAAGGGCAGTTAGTCGCCCTGCTGGTCATGGACCTCGACCGCTTCAAGGAGGTCAACGATACCTTCGGCCATCCATCGGGGGACCTTCTTCTGGAGCAGGTCACGCGACGCATGTCAGCGACGGTGAGAGAACACGAGACCATGGCCCGGCTTGGGGGAGACGAGTTCGCCCTGGTCCTCCACAGCCTTCCCACTGAGGAGGCCGCCGCCGCAGTGGCCACGCGGATCCTCAGCTCTTTCGAGCAGCCTTTCGTGGTGGAAGGGCACGAGCTGGGGGTGGGCATCAGCATCGGCATCGCCCTTTCCCCTCGCCATACTGACGACCCGGATGTCCTGCTACGTCTGGCCGACGTTGCCATGTATATCGCGAAGCGGGAGGGCCTGGGTTTCGCCTTTTACTCGACGGAGCAAGACCAGCACAATGCCCAACGAGCCGCCCTGTTGGGTGAGCTGCGCCGAGCACTAGAGGCCAACGAACTGGAACTCCACTATCAACCCAAGGTACTGATCTCCAGCGGTCGGATTACCGGATTCGAGGCCTTGCTCCGCTGGCAGCACCGCCAACGCGGCCTCTTGGTTCCCTCCGACTTCTTGACGCTTGCCGAACAGTCGGGGTTGATGGGCTCCATCGGGCAATGGGTCTTACGCCGTGCTGTAGACGACTGCCGGGGATGGAACAACCGCGGCCTGGAGCTGCCCGTCGCCGTGAACCTGTCCCCACAAAACCTGCGGGACCTCCGCTTGCCACACTTGGTGGCCTCCCTACTTGGGAAGGCCCGGCTCCCAGCGGCCCGCCTTGAGATCGAGATCACGGAAAGCGCGATCATGTCCGACCAGCCTGACGTTCTTGATGTCCTGACTCAGCTGCATGACATGGGCGTCCACATCACCATTGATGACTTCGGCACTGGGTACTCCTCTTTGGTGTACCTCCGGCGCCTCCCTGTGGACGCCATCAAGATAGATTGTACTTTTGTCACTGGCATGGTGAAGGACGAAAATGACTCGGCCATCGTCCGTTCCACCATCGACCTGGGTCACAATCTGGGCCTGGAAGTGGTGGCGGAAGGCGTGGAAGACGAGGCCATTTGGACTTCACTGGACGACCTCGGCTGCGATGTCGCGCAAGGATATGGCATCAGCCGGCCAATGCGTGCTATCCACCTGCCGCGGTGGGCAAGAGCATGGCCCAAACTGGCCGGAAAGCGCTTCCTACGGGTCCGGCGGGCGCCGAAGCTGCTGGGGCAGCCCCACAAGGAGTTCTGGGAAATCGCCTAGTCTAGGAGTGCGGCCGGAAAGCCGCACTCAGTCGAGGGAGGCGGGGCAAACGACCGCTGCGTGAACCCTGGGGTCTGGGGCGCAGCCCCAGTGTCACCAGCTTTCCGGCCCTGCTTTTACGCCAACCCGCGGGCGCTTTTGCCGAGTCATCAAGCTCCGGTGTGAAAGCGAGGTCCTCGGCTGCGGCCGTGGTAGACTCAGTCACAATGCTCCCCTACTCAACTCTCCTCTTCGACTTCGGGGGCACCCTCGCCGACGTCCACCCTCAACACGAGTGGCTGTATGTGCGTGCTTGTGGAGAATTCGGCGTCGCCCTGGACCCCGGCCGGGCCGGCGTCAGCGACGACTTCGGTTGGGAGCCATACGACACTCCCCTGGGTCCCGTCCACTTGGAAATGAGCGCCGGCGAGGAGGCTTTCGCGACCCATAAGACGGCTGTCCTGGTCGATCGCTTGCAGCGAATGGGCGTGGCAGGGCCCCTGGAAGCAATCGCAGCCCGCATCTACCAATTGGACACTGAGCCGGAGATGTATCGCATCTACGACGAGGTCTTTCCGACCCTCGAGGTACTCCGCGGAAAGGGCTATCGCATGGGGATAATCTCCAACCATGAGTGGCACTTACCCGCGCTGATCCGCGGCCTGGGCCTTGGGTCCTATTTCAACACCGTCGTCAGCTCTGCCAGAGTCGGCTACCGCAAGCCCCACCCGGAGATCTTCCGTTGTGTCCTCAACGACCTGGGATGCAGCGGGAATGACGCGCTCATGATCGGCGACAGCATATCCTCCGACGTCAAAGGCGCCATTCGGGTTGGCATGCCCGTTGTGCTGGTCGACCGCGAGCACACGTCCACCCCCGTGGACGGCGTACCGGTTGTCGATAACCTCTCGGACCTCCTCGAATTCCTGTAGAATAGAGGCGCGGCGTTTCGCTTCGCTGCGGCGGAGGCTTCTCAACGTAGCAGGCACGCCGCGGGGCGTGCCTGTTACCGAACCGAATCGCTGGGCAGGGGCGCGCCACACTATGTCCGACCTCACCACCGACCAGTTCCTCGATATGCTCCAACGGAGCGGAGGCGCGCGGAACTTGGACCTCGAGGGCCGGGACCTGAGCGGCATCAACCTGAGCGGCGAGGTCCTGGAAGAATTGCTGGAGGAGCAGGGTTACGGAAACGGCTCGGGCCGGCGCCCGGCCTGGTTCGAGCCCTGGACCAAGGGCATCTCCCTCAGCAGGGCCCGTCTCAGGTCCGCTCAGCTCCGCATGGCCGACTTGCGCAACGCCTGCCTGGAGAACGCCGACCTTCGCGACACCGATATGACGGGGGTCTTCCTCCAAGACGCCACCCTGGAAGGAGCCGACCTTCGGGGCGCCAACCTGACCGGCGCTGTTCTCTCTCACACCATTCTCTGGGGGAAATTCCCCTCCCTCGAAGGCGCTCACCTTTACGGCGCCCACATCGAGTTCGCCCCCTGTACCCGAGACCAATTCGGCCGGGGAATCGGCGAGGAACTGCATAGGGACTGGATGCGGGCTCGGGAGGTATATCTCGCGCTGCGCCACAATTTCCTCGATCTGGGCCGTTACGCCGACGCTTCCTGGGCCTATCGCAAGGAGCGGCGTATGGAGCAGGCCATCGCCTTCCCCTCCGAGGAGGGCGAGCGCTGGGTGCGAGATGAGATCGCGGGGAAGGGAACCGGCTGGAAGCCCTGGGCCCCCGAGGGCGTGCTCCGACGGCTGCTCTACGCACGACTCTACCTCCAGCCACCCAGGGGAGTGCCCATCCGCCGTTGGCAACACCTGGGGGCCTGGGTGCAGGACATGCTCTGCGAGTACGGGGAGAACCCCTGGCGGATCGGCCTCTGGGCTGGAGCCGTGGTTCTGCTCTTCGCGGTGTTGTACTTCATCCTCGATTGGATTGCTCCCGAGCCAGTGACTCTCGCCTTGATGGCGGGCGCCCCTCGCTTCCCCCTCGAATACGTGACCTTCAGCTTCGCATCTCTGGCGGCGATGAACTTCGTGCGGATCGAACCGGCCAGCACCTTGGGTGTACTCCTCGCGTCGATCGAGGCGGTGGTGGGTGTTGCCCTCTTCGCGCTGTTTATGTACACCATGGGCCGCCGCATGAGCGGGAATTAGTCTAGGCGCTTGCCGAAGC
>CAZPYZ010000131.1:0-9243 GCA_964590215.1 uncultured Dehalococcoidia bacterium
CAGTTGTCGAAGCCGCGGCCTTGGTGAAGTCTTTCTCGCCGGATCGTGAACCTGGACACCCAGATGGGCGTCAGCAGTACGCCCCGACGGGGCGCGGCGCGCCGGGTGTTCTTACGAGGCGGGCGCGTCCCTCCATTGGTAGCCGCCAGCGGCGGCAACGACCCTGCCGGCCCCAGGAAAAACGTGATGCGCCGTGATGAGAAGCAGATCCCTTTCGGCGGCCTCCCGGATCAGCTTCTGGCGGGTTTCCACCAGCGTCTGGGGCAGAGCGTCGAAGGCCGCGGTCCACTCGGGATGGGTGATCTCGGCCGGGTGGTGGGTGAGGTCCCCCAGAAACACCGCAGTTTCGGCGCCCGAGGTGATGGCCACGCAGATATGCCCGGCGGTGTGGCCGGGAGAGCGGAAGATGCGCACCTCCGGAGTTATCTGAGTCCCGTCCTGGGCCAGCGCCAACCGTCCGCTGTCCCGCAGGGGCACCAGGGTGTATTCCAAGGTGGGGTTCTCGGCGATCTGCTCGGGCCGGGTGTAGTGCTCGTACTCCTCGTCCAGCATGTAGTACGTGGCCCTGGGAAAGGTAAGCTGCGCGGCGCCGCCCTGGTCGTAGGTGTTCCAGCCGACGTGATCGACATGGGCGTGGGTATTGATCACCACGTCGATCATGTGAGGCTGGACGCCCAGGCTCCTCAGGTTCTCCAACAGATGGCCGATGTCGCGCCGGCCCGGCCGGTGAATCCGCGTCCCGTAGCCTGTGTCGATCAGGATTGTCCTCCCATGGGACTCCAACAAGAGCGATTGGACGCTCATCGCGTATTCGCCTGACGCGTCAGGGGTCATCCAGCGGGCGAACTCCTCCTGGGGCGGATCGGGAAGCACCCGTCTGGGGTCCATCCACATCGTGCCGTCCGCGACGACCCGCAACTGCAACGACCCGACGTAAAACGAAGCTGAGACGTTGGCCATGATGCCCTCCCTGGAGGCGGTTGAGCGACCTCCCGCCCCCCAACCGATTATCACCGCGAAGAACGCCGAGGACGCGGAGTTTCATACAAGATACATTTCTCAGCGCTCTCCGCGTCCTCGGCGGTGCAAGCGGGGTGGCGGTCAGGGCTGAGGTGCGGTTCCCTGTACCCGAAACGTGACCCGCTTCGCCTCGATGCCGTTCACTCTCGCCGTGATGACGTAGGTCCCGAGCGTGGGGAAGGTGAGGCCGATCTCGGCCGCGAGCTGCGCCCGCTGGCCTGATCCTTGGGGAAGGCCAGGAGGGCGGCCCACCTCTACCCGGCCGCTTATCGTTCCAAGGCTGCTTCCATCGCTGTCCGTGATGTCGATGGCCACGTCGTGGGGCTGGTTCGTTTCGGTCCACGGGATGGTGAAGGCGGCCGCGATGGTGCACCGCTGCTGGACGGGAAAGGCGGTGGCGACGTTAAGCACGTCCCAGCCACCGCCCAGCAGGTACAGCTTACCGCCCACGACCTGGGCGGCGTCCGCGAGGATCAGCCACTCAACGTCCATAGGAAGTCAGGAAGTCAGGGCGGCGAGCCCATCCCTCACTTCCTATCGTACGTACCCATCGTGGAGGCCGCCGTCCACGGAGAGAATGGCGCCGGTGGTGGCACGGGAGCGGTTTGAGGCGAAGAAAAGGGCAGCCTCGGCCACATCTTCCGCGGTGACGCCGATCTTCAAGAGGTTGCGATCCCGGTAAAACTCGGCGAGCCGGTCCTGGGGAATGCCGTGGGCCTGAGCCCTGGCGGCGCCCCACTGTCCGGCCCAGAGCCCCGAACCCTGGATGATGGCGTCCGGCGCCACGCAGTTCACCCGGATGCCGTCGCCGGACACCTCCTCCGCCAAGCAGCGGGCCAGGTGTAGCGTCGCGGCCTTGGCGGAGGCATAAGCCGAGGCGTTGCGGGCGGCGGCGATCCCGGCCTTGGAGGCCACGAAGACGATGCTCCCGCCCAGGCCCTGCCGGCGCATCAAGGCTATCCCCTCCCTCGCCGTCAGGAAGTAGCCCGTGGAGAGCACAGCCATGGTGCGTTCCCATTCCTCTAACGTCGTCTCCTCGATTGGGTGAGAGAAAGCGATGCCGGCATTGCAGACCACGATATCGAGGCCGCCGTACGTCAGCGCCGCGTGCTCCATCGCGCGCCGCACGCTGGCTTCGTCCGTCACGTCGGTAGGCACTGCTGTGGCCGCGCCGGAGCCGAAGTTCTGGCAGAGGCCCTCGGCCGTCACCTGGGCGCGCTGCTCGTTCAGGTCTGAGAGCACAACGCATGCCCCCTCCTCGGCGAACCGGCGGCAGATGGCCTGGCCGATGGCCCCCGCAGCCCCGGTGACGAGGGCGATACGGCCGGGGAGCTCCCCCCTCGGCGCGGCCAGCGTGAGCTTGTACAGCTCCAGGGGCCAGTACTCGATGTCGAAGGCCTCGGGCTCGGTGAGGGGCGCGAAGGACCCCAGCGCCTCGGCGCCCGCCATGGTCTTTATCGCCTGCCGGTAGCACAGCCTGGCGACCCGGGCGGACCGCAGATCCCTGCCCGCGGCGACGAGGCCGGCACCAGGAATCAGCGCCACCCGCGGCAGGGCGCTCCTGGCCTCGTCGCCCGGCCTGGAATGGGCCTCGAACCACCGCCGGTAGTCCTCCTGGTAGGCCGCGATCGCCGGTCCGGCCTGCTCCAGGATCTCTCTCCTCCCGGCTTCGGGCGGGATGTCCAGGAACAATGGCTTGACCCCGGTATAGAGAACATGGTCCGGGCAGGCGAGGCCGCGCCGGGCCAGCGCTGGGGCGCTGGGAGAGTTTACGAAATCCAGCACCTCCGGATGAGCGTCATGCTGCAGGACGACCTGCGCGCCGGGGCTGAGGAGCCCACGAAGCGCGGGCAGTAGTGCGGCAGCCATTCGTTCCCCTCGCTCCACCGCGCCCCGACTGACCGTTGGGTTGGCAAGGGCGATGCCCCCGAAGCCCCGCCTGCCGCGAGCGCGGTCAGCGAGAAACGCCTCCGTTCGGTTCAGGAACTCCAGGGTCGCCTGGTAGCAGCCTCGCCCATCGTCCTCCCAAACCACCAGCCCGTGCTTCTGCAGGATCATGAACCGGCTGGGGCCATGCTCTCCAACCGCCTTGGAGGCAGCACGTGCCAGGGCAAAGCCCGGGCGCAGGTAGGGCACCCACGCCACTTCCTTGCCGAAGGCTTCGCGAGCCATCGCCTCGCCGTTGTCTGCGGTTGCAAGCGCGAGGGCCAGGTAAGGGTGCGTATGATCGACATGTCGGAACGGCAGGAAGGCGTGGAGGAGCGTCTCGATGGAGGGGCGAGGCGCCGCGGGGTCCAGGAGGCAATGCGCGAGGTAGGCCACCATTTCCTCATCGCTTAAGAGAGAGCGCTCCCGCAAGTCCAGCAGCGGCGGCAGCGCAAGGTCCACGAAGCCACCACTGGTGATGGTGGCAAGGTCGGTGCCGGTGGCCTTGATGGTGAGGACGTCGGTCTGGCGGCCCTGGAAGTCTGTGATACGCCGCTTGATGGAGGTGTTGCCGCCGCCCGGGTTCACGAACTCGGGCCCGCCCAAGAGGCGTGAGCGATACGCGAGCAGATCGAGGCCGTCCAGGCCCGTGGCCGCCTCATCGGACCACTGGTTCTCCATCGCGGCTCAGACGGGCAGGCGGGTGAGGCCGCTGCTGGCCTCGATAAACCGCGAAGCCAGGCCCGGATTTTCGCCTTCGATCCACGTCTTCACCGAGCGTAGGAGACGCGGGAGTCCGCGCTGTGGGAGGTTCTGCTCTTCCCACTCAACGACATCGTCCATCACGCTTCGGTTTATGAGCGTGCTCACGACAAGACCTTGTTCCCTCGCTACCCGTAATAGACGGGAATCGAGGGTGAAGAGCACGCCGCGGTCCTCAGCACACAGCATGAAGAGGGCCGCGTCGGGACCGCCCAAACCGTGGTCTCGTCGATGCTTGGCGATCGTCCTGGCCTGTTGGATGTCCACTTCCACCCAGTCGATAGGTGAAGCGGCCAGCGCTTCGACTTGCCACCCAGCAACGCTCGGGGCAAAGCCATAATCTACTCTGAGCGCCTGGTAGACCTCCAGGAGCGCTAGAACGGAACTCGCCCATTGCTCCCTCTCTAGCGCTTCGCTTACGAGCCGTTGGGCTGGATGTCCCTCGACGCGGCTATACACCAGGAGGGGCGTGTCGATCCAGTTCATCCTCAATCTCTTTGATGCGTTCCTCGTCGAAGAGCGGATCGTAATCCCAGTCCGTTGCGTCCTTATTGGGCTTACCGAGAGGGATTGCCCATACCTCTTTCCACGTGAGGCGCCCCTCGCCTCCATAGGCCTGATCCACGGCCCGCCGCACTAGCTCGCTGACGGAAACGCCGGTTAACCGGCGCTGTCTCGCCAAAAGCTCATCGGTCCTGTCGTCGAGGTATATTTGCCGTCTGACACCCATAGCCGCCTCCTGCCACAACACAACTATACACACTTCCACCGGGCATACGGACAGCGCACATGATGTGCCCCACGGAAAACCTACCGGGCCCCGGCGAGGACCGGCGCGTTCCTCTCCAGAACCGCGCTCGCGCGCTCGGCGGTGGCGCCCTCGTGAACGATGGCGCGGAGGGCCTGGATCATGGCCACCGGCGCTTCTGACTGCCAGACGTTCCGCCCCATGTCGACCCCAGTTGCGCCCCGCTGGACGGCGTCGTACGCCAGGTCGAGGGCGTCACGGGCTGTCTCTAGTTTCGGCCCCCCGGCGATGACCAGGGGAACCGGGCAGGACTCGACGACCCGCTCGAACTCTTCGCAGTAGTAGGTCTTCACGAACTGAGCGCCTAGCTCCGCCGCGATGCGGCAGGCCAGACCCAAGTACCTGGCGTCCCGTTTGTCCAGCTCGCGGCCGACGGCGGTCACCGCGAGCACCGGCATGCCATATTCCTGAGCCTCGTCCACCAGCCGGCCAAGGTTTGCCAGGGACTGATGCTCGTGATCCGTCCCCACGAAAATAGACAGGGCCACGGCTGAGGCGTTGAGCCGCACCGCCTCTTTCATGGAGGTGGTGATCGTCTCGTCGGAGATATCCTCTTTGAGGATGCTGACGGCGCCGGAGACCCGCAGGACCAGCGCGGGACTGGTCGCCGGGTCCACGGACGTCCGAGCGACGCCGCGGGTGATCATGAGGGCATCGGCATAAGGGACGAGCGGCGCGAGGGTGTCCCTCGGCACCTGCAGCTTGTTGACGGGGCCCAGGAAATAGCCGTGATCCGCCGCCAGCATGACGGTTCGGTGGGTATCGGGTTTGACGATCCTCGCGAGGCGGTTCTCCATCCCCCAGTCCATAGCCGCTTCCTCCTGGGCGAAACTGCGCCCCATTATACACGGCGGCCCTACAGCCCCGGCCTCGGCTGAGGGCCCGGAGGTCGCGACCCCGCTCGAACCCCTCGGCCAAGCTGGTTTTGCTACGACTTTGCAAGCTGGGAAGGTAAACAGGCGAGTCTAAGTGTCGTTGTAATGAGGCAGAGCGGTGCGATTGCACCGCAGAGGAGAGTTACAAAGGAGGTGATCATGCGCAGAGTCACGAACGGGGCTCGGTGGGCCCTGCTCTCAACTAGCGCTGCTTTTGGCCTAGCGGTCCTGCCGCTGGTGCCCCAGCTGGCCAGCGCGCCTACCGTCTACGCTGACTTCGACATCCTGGTTAGCGACAACACCATGGTCGTCGCGGAATCAGGCTCTCAGGACAGCTTCACGGTCAAGCTTTCCCACGCACCCAACGGCGACGTGTTCGTCCGGGTGATCAACCCGGATAGTGGCGAGGTGTCCGTCAGCCCCATGACCCTGACCTTCACCACCACCAACTGGAGCACGGAGCAGTTGGTGAAGGTCACCGGAATGGACGACTCCGAGGTGGATGGGACCAAGACGACGTCCATCCGCCTGGAGGTTATCGATGAGTTGTCGCCGCGGCAGTACGACGGTAAGTTCGCGACAGTGCTGGCGACCACCATGGACAATGACTCGGGCTTCCTCATCAACAAACAATCCGTGTCGGTGAGTGAGTCCGGGACCACGGAAGACTTCACGGTGCGGCTCTCCCGGCAGCCTGCCGGCACCGTCGTCATCAATGTGACCAGCGGGGACCCTGGGGAGGCGAGCGTCAGCCAGCCGTCGCTGGTGTTCACCTCGGTCAATTGGGACGTCGCCCAGTCTGTGCGCGTCACGGGCCAGGACGATGCCAGCGTCGATGGCTCTCAGACCAGCACGATCACCCCAGCCGTTGATCCGGTGGCCACCACCGATGACAGCTTCGACAGCTTCCCCGCCCAGCAGGTGGCTGCCACTACCGCCGACAACGAGATGTCCGCGGGGTTCACCATCTCCGAGACCAACGGCTCGACTCAGATGGTAGAGGGCCAGACGGACACCTTCACCGTCGTCCTGACGAAGCAGCCTTTGTCCGTTGACGTCGTCATCTCGGTGACCAGCAGCAACTCCGAAGCCAGCGTCAGTCCCAGCCAGCTACGTTTCACCAGAGACAACTGGAACCAGCCCCAGACTGTGACCGTCACGGGCCGGGACGACACCGTTGACGATGGCGACCAGACGAGCACCATTACTCTCTCGGTGATAGATGGTCAGTCGGACGACGAGTTCGATCCCTTGAGCGATCGCAACATCGGCGTGACGGTCCTGGATAACGATCCCGCCGCGCGGATGCAGCCGGCGCCGCTGCAGCCGGCCGAGAACGCGAAGCTCAGCGGGATGAGCACAACCCTGATGTGGAGCCAGGAGGCCGGCGCGCAATGGCTCCAGATCCAGGTCATCCCGTTCAATAATGACGGCCCGGCGATCAACCTGATCATCGGCGATCCGTCGCAGGTGGCGTCCGGCTCCTATACGGTGCAGGATCCCGATTTCGGCGCAGCGGACGCGAACTACGTGATGCTGCCCGATATGCGCTACACCTGGCGGGTGCGTACGGCAATGACCGGCAGCCAGCCGGCGAAGGGTGATTGGGGCCCCTGGAGCGGGGACGCCCACTTCGAAACGGGCAACAAGAACAGCAACACCATCTCCCTGGTGACCTCAGGCAATGCCGGCTCTAACCGGCCGACGCTGGTATGGGGCAACAGCGACGATGACGTGTTCTACTACGAAGTCCAGGTCAGCCGGGATCCCAACTTCTGCGGCAGCATTGGGTGCCCAATGCTGTATTGGGAGTTGCGACACGGTGGTTTGACGAGCCCGTTTAACAGCTACACCATCCCCAGTGGCTTCCCGCTGCAGGGTGGTGCAAGCTACTTCTGGCGGGTGCGCCCGAGGATTCAGGGCGACGGGATCCCCGTCGGCTGGACCGCGCCGCAGGGCCCGCCCACAGAGCTGCGCTCTCGCATCACCCAGCGCCTGCCCCTATAGCGCGGCAACGGGCACGCCGATTTTCATCGTCCCTGGCGAGCGGCACGCTCATGGCTCGCCTCGAAAGAATCGAAGCCTCTCAGCATGACGGGTGCCTTGAAGCACGGCCGGAAAGCCGGTGGCACTGGGGCTGCGCCCCAGACCCCAGGTTCACGCAGCGGTAGTTTGCCCCGCCTCCCTCGACTGAGTGCGGCTTTCCGGCCGCATTCCTTGCTCCCGCCCGCCGCATCTGCGGACGTGTGGCCCGCCTACGCGTTATAGTGGCACCTTGAAGTGGAGCGAAGGCCGAGGGACCTCCTGCCAATGACGGCACGGACCTTTTTTCTGAATAGAGACGCCCTTGCCACCACTAGCGCGCGGCGGATCGTCCTCGAGGCAGCGGAGGAGGCCATCCACGCGATGCGCCCCGAGGTCTTGCTGCTAGAGGTTCTCCCCAGGCTCCAGCTCGACACGCGTGCTTGGGTGCTGGGCGCCGGGAAGGCGGTCGCCGGGATGGCGGCGGCCGCCGCTACGATGCTCGGCCGGGATCACCTCCGCGGTGGCGCAGTGATCACGGCGAGGGGCGCGGCGGCGTCCCGCCGTCGTGTTGGTGGGGAACCGGCGGTTCCTACGAAAATGGAGAGCGGGCGCCCTCGCCTGCTGGTTCCCGGGAGTTCCTCTCCTGCGGGGGCGTCGCCCAGCGCCGGACAGCTTGACCGGGCTGCACGAGTTGGGCGCTCGTCGATAGTGGTCCTGTACGGTGACCACCCGGTGCCCGACGCCAGGAGCGTGGCGTCCACCAACCGGCTGCTGGCGCTGGCGGACCGGGTTGGCCCGGACGAGGTGGTCCTTTGGCTCATCTCCGGCGGCGCCTCTGCCCTCCTCTGTGCCCCCGCCCAAGGGCTGACTCTTGAGGACAAACAAGAGGCCACCCGCCTGCTGGTTCGCGCCGGGGCGACGATCGATGAGATCAACGCCGTCCGCAAACACCTCTCTGCGGTCAAGGGAGGTCTCCTGGGACGGCGGCTGGGCCATGCAAAGGTCATCACTTTGGCGCTGTCGGATGTGGTGAGCGGCAGGTTGGACGTCATCGGCTCGGGGCCGACAGTGCCGGATGACTCGACTTACGTGGAAGCCCTGGGGGTGACCCGAAGGTACGGGCTCGGCGACAGGATGCCGGCGGCGGTTATGGAGCGCTTGGAGCTAGGTGCGGCGGGCCTCATGCCAGAAACACCCAAGCGGGACGACCCCTGCTTCACCAACGCCGTCACGGAGGTGGTTGGCAGCCCCGCGCGGGCTGCCACCGCAGCGGGGGAGGCGGCTCGGAAACTGGCCGGACCCTCAGCCCATGTGGAGGTGCTTCCGGACCAGCTCACCACCGAGGTGCGGGTGCTTGCCACCAGCCTTGGCGCCATCTACCGCTACTGGTCCCGGGAACGGGGCCGCCCGCAGGTCGTCGTCGCGGCGGGGGAACCAACGGTCAGGGTGACCGGCGACGGCAAGGGTGGCCGCTGCCAGGAGCTAGCCGCCGCGTTGATTCCGGAGATCGAGGGGCTGGCGGGCTGCGCCGTGGCCTGCGTCGCCACGGATGGGCAGGACTTCATCCCGGGCGCCGGTGGCGCGCTCGTTGACGGTGAGACCGCGGCACAGGCGCGCTCCCACGGGCTCAGGGTCCAGGACTACCTCCGGCGAAACGACACCAACGCCCTGCATCGACGTTTGGGCACCCTGGTGCAGTCGAGGCCGACGGGGACGAATGTCTGTGATCTGGTGGTCGCAGCGCTCAACTGCAACCCAGCCTAGAAGCACGACCGGAAAGCTGGTGACACTGGGGCTGCGCCCCAGACCCCAGGTTCACGCAGCGGC
>CAZPYZ010000132.1:0-8787 GCA_964590215.1 uncultured Dehalococcoidia bacterium
ACGGGAAAGGCGGAACCAGCTCTTCACCCAGATACAGCGGACCATCGCCGAGAAGGCTTACTACGCCCCCATCGTGACGCTGGCGCAATTCGTCGCCTACCAGCCCTGGGTGCACGAGTTTTTTCCCAGCCAATCCGTCTCCCCCGAATTGCTGGACGCCGGCCGGCTCTGGATGGAGGTGGATGCGATGCCCGCGGGGCGCCGGAGGTTTTAAGCAGGTGACGCCGGAACGTGATCCCCACCTGGGGCGAAGCTAATGGAGATGCCCCGCTAAGGGAGCAGCCCGCCGAGCCGGGGGATGACAAGCCTCGCGGCCTCACCTGGACGTCTCCCAGGGAGGCCGGGGATATTTTGAGGAGGGAAGGTCATGGCTACCTACATCGTGTTGGGGAAATTCACCGCCCAGGGCGTCAGCACGATAAAGAACTGGAGCGAGCGGGTTCAGGCGGCCAAACAGGTCGCCCAGGAGGCCGGAGGGACGCTGACGGTCTATCTCACCATGGGGCAATACGACGCCGTAGGGATTCTCCAGGCACCCGATGATGAAACCGCGTCGAAGATCGTGTTGCGCATCGCGATGAGGGGAAATCTGAGCAGTGAAACGCTGCGGGCCTACTCGGAGGATGAGGCGTACAGACTGGTGGAAGGGCTGCCCTGACGCACCATCGGGTGGGGTCAGGCCTCATAACGAGGCCGGGCTGCCCCGCGCGTTGACTGCACTCGACACCGCCTGTTAGCATCCCCGCACCGGAGTGAAACGTCAGGTCATGCTTTGGAAGGCCTGTTGCCCAGAAAGGAGGGTGCCCAGTATGCCGCAGTACGTCATCAGGCTCACCCACTCGTCCGACCAGTGTCCGACCGCCAACGCCAAGGTCAGAGACCTGTTCATCAAAGGGATGCCGGCGATGCCGCAGTTGGCGGAGAAGCTTGGGCTCAAATTCCTGGCCGGTCCCCTTATCCTCGGTGCCGAGCACGAGGGAATCGCCATTGTCGAGGCGGACAACGTCGAGGCCGTTCAGGACTTTGTCATCCAGAGCGGCATGGTGCAGTGGAACTCGGTGCGAGTCACGGCTGCCATGACCGCGCAGCAGGCGGTCGCGGAGTTGGAGAAGCTCACGCCTCTCTATTGACCCGCGGCCTTTCCCGACTCCCGAGGTTCCAACGCCGGGGCGCATAAAGCCCCTCTCCGGAGGGGCAGCCTTGACGTCGTGCCCATGAGGATCGCCCTCGGCGGCTCCCCCGCAAGGCTCCCCGGAGGGGTGGCGCCACGAAGAGGTGCTAGAGGCACGGGCGGTTTGCGCCCCAGGCGTGCGTGCGCCCGTTCCCGGCTGCACCCTTAGAATCCACCCATGGTCGATCTGTACTGCGAGCGCCTTGGTCCGGGCCTCTGGGCCGAGCCGATCAATGCCGTGACCAATCTGGCCTTCTTCATCGCCGCATGGGCCTCGTGGAGTGCCGTGCGTGCTCGGTGCCTTGGAGAGCCGGGCATCAGTATCCTCGTGCTCCTTTTGGCCGCCATTGGGGCCGGGAGCGCTCTCTTCCACACGTTCGCTACCGACTGGGCCCGCCTTCTTGATGTGGTCCCGATCCTCCTGTTCCAGCTCTGTTTCCTCTGGTTTTACCTGGAGCGGGTTGTCGCTCTTTCCCGGTCCTATTCAGTGCTCGTGGTCGGTGGTTTCATGCTCGTCACCTTAGCCAGCAGACAATGGTCGGAAGGCCTGAATGGCTCTCTGGTCTATCTGCCCGCCTTCGTGTTCCTCCTGGGGCTTGGCGTCTTTCATGCCTTGCAGGAGAAGCGGGAACGCTTCGTGTTGCTCGCAGGCGCATGCATATTCGCCGTTGCCCTGGCCTTCAGGACGGTAGACATGGCCGCATGCCCTTTCCTCCCCGTAGGCACCCACTTTCTCTGGCACCTCCTGAACGCGGCCGTGCTTTACCTTGCGATGAGAGCCGCCATTGCTAACTCCCTGGCGCCTGCAGGGAGTTCGGGGATCCGGGTCAGCCCCCGCCGAAGGGGATAGCGCCCTGCGCCAACGCAGGACGTTTTGCTACCATGGAGGCACGAGCCTTGGTGTGTGCGCGCCAGATGACGACGAAAGGACCAGCTCTGGATCTGGGGAAACGTCTGCAGGTTCTACCAGACCCCATCGTGACGCTCGCGCAAATTCGTCGCCTACCAGCCCTGGGTGGACGAGTTCCTTCCGAGCCAATCCGTCTCCCTGGAATTGCTGAAGGCCGGTCGGCTCTGAGTTGGAGGTGGACGCGATGCCCGCGGGGCGGCGGACGTTCAAGAAATAATCCGGCGTCCTTGGAACGGCGTTCGCTCATGGAAAGGAGACCGTGATGATGAACTGGCGGGCAGTTGCTCCTGGGATCAGGGCCACGTGGGCGGCGAGTGCGCTGCTCCTGCTGGCCTGCGGGCCGGGACAAGACGCGCCCGCCGGGGCGCCTCCGGTGACGCCGCAGTACGGTGGAGTAATCCAGTTCGCCGCCATCGCCGCGGTCAATACCCTGGACCTGCACCGGGAAGCGACGCTGGGCCCCGGGGCGAACGCCTTCTTCGCTCCCATCTACGAGATGCTGGTGGAGAACCGCCAGGACCACCCCTTGGACGATTTCCGCGCCAGCGGTGAGCTGAAGGGACAGCTGGCGGAACGGTGGGAGCAGCCGGACTCCCTCTCCTACGTGTTCCACATCAGACGGGGCGTGAAGTGGCATCCTGCCGGCCCAGGACCAGCCGGGCAGGAGCTGAGCGCTCACGACGTGAAGTTCAGCTTCGACCGGGTGAGGGACCCGGCCAATAATTTCACCTCAGGGCAAGACATCCTTAGCGGCGTCACGGCGGTAGACGTGGTGGACGACTACACGGTGAAGTTGACGAGAAGGACTCCGGCCCCGGAGTTCCTGCGCACCCTCACCGGCAACGGGGTGGCAATTCTCCCCAAGCATCTGGCAGATCGGGGAGAAGACTACGGAAAGGTGGCAGCCGGCACAGGGCCCTTCAAGCTTCAGAGCTTCGAGCCGCAGAAAGAGATGCGGCACGTGCGGAACGACCAATACTGGCAACCAGGCAAGCCCTATGCCAATGGTATTCGGGTCATTGTGGGCCTGGAGAGGTCCGCGGTTCTGGCCGCCCTCAACACAGGCCAGGTGGACTTTCACAATGTGACGGACAAGGCACAGCTAGACACGATTCTTGCGACGAAGCCGGACCTTAAGTACCACGGCTACAACGCCGGCTTTGCCCGGGGCATTCGCTTCAAGATGACGATGGCCCCCTATGACGATATCCGGGTGCGCCGGGCCATCCATCTGGCCATCGACCGGCAGGAGATGCTTCAGACGCTGACTTTTGGCGTGGGAGGGATCAACCAGTTCACCACCAGCGTGGTCAAAGACTGGACCATTCCAGAGACCGACCTGATGAAACTGCCGGGGTACCGGCAGCCGAAGGAGCAGGACATCGCAGAGGCCAAGCGCCTGTTAACGGAAGCAGGCTATCCGAACGGATTCAAGGCCAATCTGTTCTACTACTCTGCGTTCACCGATCACCCTTCGCTGGCGGAGATGGTGGCCGGCCAGCTTAAGCGAATTGGGGTTGAGGTCAGCCTCAAGGGCATGGAGCGCGCGACGGGGGCCGAGGCGAACCGCCAGGGCGCTTACGAGATGACGCTGTTCTCCAATGGCATGAGCGAAGCCCCGGATAGCGGCCTTCGTTCCACCTGGTCGTCCAAGGGATCCGTTGGGAGGAGCTCAGGGCTGGCTGATCCCGAACTGGACCGGCTCATCGATGAGCAGAGCGTCGAAATGGATAGAACGAAGCGAGTAGAGATCCTTCGAAAGATAAATCAGCTCGCGATGGACCGGGTGTATCTGGCGCCGCTGGTGAGCGGAGGTTACTTTACCGTTTGGCAGCCGTACCTGCATAACTACTACTTGAATTTCTCAGGAACCCCGAGACTCGACCGGCCGGCGGATGCCTGGCTTGACGTGGAGCGGATGCCGCAAGACCGGCGGTAGCGAACTGAATCTTGGGCCGTCCAGGCGGGTCAGAGAGACCGGCCTAAACGACCGGGTAACCTTCGGTTACCGCCAGTAGCCGAAGGTTACCCCGTGGCCTGTTCCCGCCCGTGAACGGTAGCACGGCAGGTAGTCGACCAGGGTCATCGGCGCCGGGTCCATCGCGGCACCGACAGTCACCCAGTTCAGCGTCTCGGGGGTCCCCGGCGCCCGGTTAAGCCGCTCAGTCTCCAGGGCGCACAGCGCCGTTCGGTCCTTTCCTACCAGTGCGTCGATGACTTGGTGGTCCAGCTCCTCGTCGATGATCTGGTGGCTCAGGCCCCCGGATGCCATCAATCCCACCCGCAGGTCGGTGTCCCACGACTCGATGGCCTGGCGAAGGGCGCTGCCGAGGGCATAGCAGCGGGCGGCGGTGGCCTGGTTGGGCAGGTAGCGACTGAGCATGAACGGCACCATCGGGATGTGGCCGTCCGGCACGAAGCGCTCGTACAGAAAGGTGAACGCTTCGTCCAGTGGGGCCCCGGAGCGCAGCTGGTCGGTACGGCCGACGTCGAACCCCTGCTGGTTCAACGAGCGGATCAGGTGATTGGCGAGAGCAGGATGGCCGGGTCGCTGGTGCAGCTCCGGGGGCGGGCCTTCGTCCCGGGGTCGAAAGCGGGCGTCGGGATCAAAGGTCCCGCGAGGGCCCTGCACCGGGAGTGTTGCGCCCCGGAACACGGCGAACACCGGCTGGTTGTCTTCGGCCCAGGTGCGGTGGGGATTGCTCACCACGACGATGACGTCGAGGTTGGCGGCCTCGACCAGCTGCTTCAGCTTTGCGAGAGCAGCCTGGGCCGCGTCATAGCGCTGCTCCTGCTGTTCCGGCAGCAGCTCCTGTTCGATGCTCGGTTTTGCATTGCGCAGGAGTTCCTGATAGTCCATCCGGGGGTCACGGGTATCGCCTTCGCCGAGCCGCGGCCAGCCGCTCGCCGGCGTTTGAATGGTAGGACCGTGGGAACTAGCGAAGCCCATCACTACCTGTGCCATCTCTCTCCTCCGGGTCAGCGGCGGGTGCTCCAGGAGCCGGTGACGGACGGTGTGCTGGCCAGTCTAGCTGGACCATCTCGCGCCCGCAATGCACGCCGTCGAGACGGCACGGGAGGTTATGGAGGCCCACCCGCCCACTCTTACCCTTCGACTCCGCTCAGGGCAGGCTGTCGGTTCGGGACAGGCCTCGATTGCGCCGCAGCTCTCTCGCCTCACCCGACTGGGGCTTCCGGACGCACTTCTAGATGGCATCGAAGGGCAGCAGGCGGAATGGCTGGCCGCCGGGACCGTGGACCGCTCGGAAATGTCGCCGGTCCAGCGTCAGTATGTCCCGACAGCGATGCCGGGTGGCCAGGACCATGAGGGATGCGTCGGCGAGCCCCAGCCTCAGGTCCGCATACTGCTCGACGATGTCGATAGCCTCTGCGACATCCCTCGCGGTGAAGGGTTCCAGTTGGTACGCGCCGCACGCAACGTCTCTGAGCAGCTTAAGGGCTTCATCCTGACCGCTCTGGCTTGCAATAAGGTAGTCCAGCTCGGCGAGAACGAAGGGAGAGAGCAGGCGGGGTTGGGGTACGAGCAGCGCCTGGGAAGCCGCGGCGTGGTGGCTCTGGCGGGGATCGATTGCCGAGAGGACTCCGCTGGTGTCGACGATGATCACCGATTACCGAAGCCTCTCAGGTGCTCGTCAACCCGTTCGGCGAAAGTGGGGTCCTCGCTGACCAGGACGGGAATCGTCGGCGCCGGCGGCATACGGCGGGCCAGAGCGAGCCGGATCCCCTCCCGGATCAGGTCCGCTTCGCTTCTTCCGGAATCAGCCGCGGCTCGGGCCAGCTCGGCTTTGAGGTCGTCGGGGAGGTATATGGTCGTCTTCTGCATACCATACACCATACCATATAAGGCCGGCGAGACACTGGCGAGGCGTCATCACTCACCTTCGGCCTTACGGACCGCCCACCAGGTTTGGCAAGGAGGCTCCTTCACGGTTTTTCCACCGATCACGGACCCAACAAAGGCTTGCCTGCCACGCCCATCTCTTTGCTCAAGAGGCCCGGGTTGGATGGCCAGGTGCTGCCGGTGGAGAGGCCGAAGTTGGTGATAAAGAGGGTCCGATCGCGGAGACCGCTGCCGAAGGCGAGAGTGGAAGGAAAGTCGAGGGGCAACCCCGACTCGATGACGGTGACATTCCCGTCTGGGCCCACCCGGCTCAGGCGACGGATGGTGTTGGCGGCGACGTAGATGGCGCCGGTGCGGTCCAGGGCCAGGCCATCGGCGCCGAGCAACCGGCTGCAGTCCGGCCCCGCCACTACCTCCGGAGTGATGCCGGCCGCCGTGGCCCGGACACGCAGGATGAGGGCCTTGGTCGTGTTGGCAACGAGCAAGTTTCCGCTCACGTCGAACGCGATCCCGTTGGCGCCCACTGGAAAAGGAAGGTCCACTCCGGGGCACGCGCCCAAATCACCTTCCAACAACGGGTGCTGGAGCCATCTGCTCACCTGGCGCTGGGGAGTCACCCGGTAGATCGCGCCCCTGAGCGAGTCGGTGAAGAAAAGGTTGCCGGCGGCGTCGAAGGTCAGATCGTTGGGGAAGAGCAACTCTTCGTGGGTCGCAAAGAGGGATGGGGGAAGCCCGTCACGCGGTATGCGGTAGATGCCAGGGATCACCTGCGGCGCCTGGGAGGTCAAGGCCACGTACAAGTTCCGCGCACGGTCAAAAGCCATGCCCAGCGCGAAAACCTGGCCCGGGGGTCCCTGGGGCAGTTGGGCAAAGTGGTTGACGACGCCCAGGTAGCTGACCCGCAGAATCTCGCTGGTGGGCGCGAAGCTGAGGTAGAGGCCATCCTCCTCGGCGACGATCCCTTCAGGGAGCTGGCCGCGCGCGGGGTCGAACCTGGCAAAGAAGCCGGCGGGATTCCCCTCGCTCGCCCGATACTTCTGGCTTTCCAGGAGCAGTCGACGCACGTCCGCCAGGGGCGCTTCGCTCACCACCCAGGACCGCACGCCCTCGCAATCGACAGGGATAGGATCACGGTTCAACAGTGCCAGATACTGGGCTCGAATGGCCGCGGTCCGCTGCCCATCGGGCGACGCGGAGATTGCGGCCTGCAACTCTTCCCCGGACAAGCCTGACTCCAGCCAGGCTTGCAATTCGGCGTCGTCGGGCTCCCGGCAGAGCAGCGAATGGTAAAGCTCCACGACCTCCTCCACCTCCGCCCGGGCCGGCAGAGCGGGTGGATGAAGCCCGCCCTCGCCAGGGAGCTTCCCGAGTCCCATCCCCAGGACCACCGCTCCCGTGAGAGCTATCCCCAGCCAGGTACGTGCTCGCATCATCGAAACCCTCCGAAAGCGGAATGCCCTGTTGAATCTTACCGGGTCCGATGCCTGGCCTGGCCAGCGACACCGGAAGGGTGGTTTTGTTAGGATCGGGGCGCCGAGCGGGGTTGGAGCGGGTGAGGCCGCAGGGCGGAGTTCGCAATCGCCTGTGCCGGTGTCCGTCACCCCAGCGGAATGAAAATCCAGGGCCTGTTAACCCTCACCCTAACCCTCTCCAAGAGGGAGAGGGGGATAACAGATGCCATGTGTCACAAAAGGATCAAAGCCGTGATGTGCCCGCCATCACAACCGGCCGAACGAACACCCCTTTGTTGAGGAGTCACCGATGACAAGCGCAGCCGTCTACGCGGCGATGGTTGATGCCTACCACTCCTGGACTGCCCGGACCGAGGCGTCCAGCGGCGACCGTTGGGGCGGACAAACCGCCGAGCGCTTTCGTATGGATCCTCGCCGCCCCCTAAGCCCAGATCTGGAGGTCATCGCCTCGTACCTGGCGCCATCTGATGTCCTCGTGGACGTTGGAGGCGGGAGCGGCCGGCTTGGCTTGCCCCTCGCCTTGCGCTGCAAAGAGGTCATCAACGCCGAGCCGTCGCCGGGCATGCAAACCGCCTTTAAAGAGGTTGCAGCCGCGGCTGGCATCACCAACCTGCGCCAGGTGCAGGCGAGCTGGTTGGAGGCCGAGGGCGTGGCGGGCGATCTCTGCCTGACCGCCCACGTGACCTATTTCATCCGGGAGATCGAGGAGTTCCTGCGGCGGCTGCACCGGGCCGCGAGCACGCGCGTGATCATTTGCATCAACAGCCTGGCTAATCCCAACGCCACGTCGCCCTTCCACCAGTTGCTGTATGGCGAACCCAGTCCCCAGGTGCCGGGCCACCGGGAGCTCTTGCCCGTCCTCTGGGACCTCGGCATCTTGCCCGACGTGCGGGTACTCCAGACCCGCGCCCCTGTCACGGCCGAGGCTACCCCGGAGCAGGCGGTAGAGCGACGGGCCACGGCCGAGTGGGTCCGACCGGAAGACAGGGAGCGGGCTCGTTCGTTGTTTACGAGCCACTTCGACGACCTGTTTGTGACGACGCCAGACGGGGTTCTGGCCCGCGGCTCGGCCGAGGCGAAGGGCATCCTCATCACGTGGGAACCGGGGCACTACCCGAACGTGTAGTCCGGGGCTCCAACACCGGCGAGTTTTGGCACTTTTTCTCGGAAGATCGCCTTCCGCCCTCCTTCCCGGCCATGTAGGCCCAACCGCATGACACTGGGCCTGGGCGCGCGCCTTCCAGTTTGCCGGTTTCGGGCACGGGCAGGCAGGATGCCTGCGCTCCCAGCTGGGCTTCGCCGCCGCTACCAGCGCTGGTCCCAACCGCCGCGGGGGCGGATCCGCAGATTGCGCAGATGGGTCCCCCGCCAA
>CAZPYZ010000132.1:8797-9167 GCA_964590215.1 uncultured Dehalococcoidia bacterium
AAGAACTCGCCGCGCGAGACCCCCAGGGCCTCGGTGCGACCAACGCCAGTATCGCGCTCCGTGCTACGGCGCCATCCAGCGGGGCTGTTGGAGGTGGTGGGAAACGGCCTGGAGAAATTCGGCCGCGGGCACGCCATCCAACGCGCAGTGATCGAA
Organism: uncultured Dehalococcoidia bacterium; assembly: GCA_964590215.1. GTDB lineage: Bacteria > Chloroflexota > Dehalococcoidia > SHYD01 > SHYD01 > CAZPYZ01. The sequence goes on from CAZPYZ010000132.1 coordinate 8,954, forward strand.
GGTCAGGCTCAGGACCATCATGGAGCGGACTGCGATGGCGCCCTGATGCACAGCGGGCTTGTCCAGGATGCGGCCAACGCCCAAAATCGCTACCTGCGGGGGATTGATGAGGGGCGTGAACGCGTCAACCCCTTGGGACGCGAGGCTGGTCACGGTGAAGGTGCCTCCTTCCACGTCTTCGTGAGAGAGGGCGCGCTGGCGGGCCCTCTCGGAC
>CAZPYZ010000133.1:0-9122 GCA_964590215.1 uncultured Dehalococcoidia bacterium
CAGGCCTGCGCCAGGTCGCGTCCCGTGGCCACGCCCAGCTTCACGCACAGGCTCCCCAGGTGGACTGGCTCAGGCCCAGATCAGGGAAGTCGGGTGTTCTAGCTCGGGCCGGATGCCGGCACCCGAGCAGTCATGGGGAGGGACCGTCAGGACCCACGCGGCAGGCTCCTACCGTGCAGGCCGCCGGTCGCCAGGCGGCAACGGTCGCGGCGCAGGTGAGCGCTTTCTGAGCCGGCGGGGCCTCACCATAGCCTCGTGGGCGGGGCATGACGCAAGCCTTCGCCCCTACTGGCGACGGCCGGCACTAACCGGGGGCCGAACTGTCCTCGGACTTTCTTCGACAGGCTGCCGAGGAATCCGGAGCGCCAATCCTACAACCACTCGTGCAGCACCGGGACCGATGAAGCCCCCCTACCTCCCACCCCGCGAGGGACAAGCCGGACAAGCCCCCGCGCTACGGGCCACTCTCCCCCCCCGCAGGCGAGGGCGCCTGCGCCGCATTTTTCATGGCAATGACGAAGCGTCGTTGTAGCCTCGCCGGCTCTCTCTTGGCCTCACGGCGCCGCCCTAATCGCCTCCAGCTGATCGTCCCTCGTCCTGGGCGAGACCGTACAGCCGGGCCCCAGCATGAAACGCCGGGGCCCGCCCTGGGCGAGGGAGGCCCTGGCCTGGCCGCCCGCCTCGGCCGGCGTCATCTCGTGTGCCCGCGCCTGATCGATGCCGCCGATCACCGCCCGGTTGGTCAGGGCAAGCCCCTCTCCGAGGGAGGGATTCGTCGGGTCCCTGGCGTCCCAGTTGAAGGCCTGCACTGGATAGTCCCTCAGCAACCGGAGCATATTCTCACTCCGGCAGACGTGGAGCACGTTGAAGGGCGCCTCTCGGGCGCCCGCCAGCACCCGCAGGTCATAGGGGCGGCCGAACTCTCCGTACTCTTCTTCGGGGATCAGCGTCCGGCTGGCCCAACTGGTGGTGGCGTAGAAGATACCATCGGCCCCCCGGTCAAGGCACGCCCTGACGAAGGATGCGAAGGTCTCCGTAATGGCCTCCAGGGCCGGATGGACCTTCTCCGGGTGCTCCCGTAGCTGGGCCACCATGGTGGCGTCGGAGTCCACCAGTCTGGAGGCCACGGAGAGAGGCGTGAAGACGGTCATGATCACGGGAACGTCGCCTTTGAGCGTCCCGACGATCTCCGCCAGCGCGTCGAGATGCTCACACAGAGCGCCTTTGTCGATACTCAACCGGCCGATCTTCTCCCAATCTCCGGGGTCCTTTACCGCCGCCGAGATCATCCGTGGCCCTGTCATGGCGTCGTGGGAGTAGGCGTAGGTGGAACCCCAATCCTCCACGTGATACTGGGCCCGGGGGTTGAGCTTCATGAAATCCCAGTCCCAGCGTCGCTGGAAGCCCAGCATCGCGTCCACCAGGCCTTCACAACTGATCTCCTGGTCGTAGAAGTGCCGCCAGACGCTCACTGGCGGCCGGTCCGCGGCCTCACCTTTGAGGGCGGCCATTACTCGTTCTCGATGCGTCATTGCCTCCCCCATCTCATCCTCCCTGCGTAATGGGTGGTACGTGATGCGTGATATTTTAGTACGTACACGCATTACGCATCAGGTGTTACCCATGTCCGAGTCCCTTTGGCCCGATAACCTCCAATGCGTAGCCACCCTCAGCTTCGACGTGGATGGCACTTCCCCCATAGTCCGGGATCCGGACCTTTCCGCCCGGCCTTCGCTCATGTCCATGAGGGAGTACGGGCCTTCTATCGGAGTGCCTCGGATTCTGGACCTGCTGGACTGCTTCGGGATCAAGGCCAGCTTTTACATCCCCGGGTACATCGCTGAGACCCACCCGGAGATGACGCGGGAGATCGTGCGGCGAGGTCACGAGATCGGGGCTCACGGCTACAAGCACGAGCCGTTACCTGGGATGGCCCTGGAGGAAGAAGCCAGGATCCTAGACAAGAGCATCAGGATTTTCGAGGGGCTGACCGGACGGGCACCCCAGGGCTATCGCGCCCCCTCCTGGGAGTTGACCCCCCATTCCCTGCGGCTCTTCCGGGAGCGCGGCTTCGTGTACGACACCAGCCTTATGGGAAACGACGTGCCCTACCACGTGGGCACGGGCGATGGCCGGCTGCTGGAACTGCCGGTCCAGTGGATCCTGGACGACGCGCCGTTCTTCAGCTATCCACCTGGAGAGCGCGGGCCTCAACCCATGGCCTCGCCCCAGCACGTGTACGAGGTGTGGTCCCAGGAGTTCGAGGGGCTTTACCGCTACGGGCGGTACTTCATGCTCACCATGCATCCCTGGATTACCGGGCGGCCTTCACGGCTTCTCCTGTTGGAACGCCTGATCCGGTTCATCTATGACCATCCTCGGGTCGCGTTCTGGCGAGCCATTGACGTTGCGGAGTATTGGATAGGGCGTTAGACTTCGGGCCAGAAAGATTTTCTGGCGGCAGGCTCTGATACGTGATGCGTAATACGTGAGGGTAGAGAGAGGTTAGGCATCACGCTTCACGCATCATGCAGGAGGTGAAACCGATGGCAATCGCGGTCTCTCATGGCGGCAGTAATGTCTATAGCGCATCGAGGCCCTCTACCGAGCTGTTGGTGGGCACGAAAGACGGCGTAGTGGTACTGGAACGGGCGGGCACCGGTTGGCGGACCGCCTCTCATGGCCTCCCGGGCCAGCACATCTCCTCGATCATCCTCGATCCCGAGAGCGGGACCGCCCTCGCAGGCGCATTCTTCGGGACGGTGTCCGCGAGCACCGACGGGGGCCAGACCTGGGAGCGCCGAGACAACGGCATCGCCCATCATGACGTCTATAGCCTCGCCCTCAAACGGCTGCCCAACGGGCGGACGCGGGTGTACGCGGGCACCGAACCGGCGCACCTCTTCCAAAGCGACGACCTGGGGCGAAGCTGGCGCGAGCTGGGTTCACTGAGGGCGGTGAAGACGGTGAATGAGTGGAGCTTCCCCGCTCCACCTCACATCGCGCACACCAAATTCATCACCTTCGATCCGGCCAGTCCGAATACCATCTATGCCTGCATCGAACAGGGAGCCTTGCTGCGCAGCGAAGACCTGGGGGAGAGCTGGGTCGAGGTGAACACCCTGGGGTTCTACAAAGACCCCGCACGCCCCTCGGAGGTCTTCTACGACATCCACAAGCTGCTCATCGACCCTCGGGACCCCACTAAGCTCTTCGTCACCGGCGGCGCCGGGCTCTATGTGAGCGGCGATCGGGGCGCTCATTGGGAGCGTCGCATGGCGCCCGACTGGGCCAAGGATGTCTATCCTGACGGTTTGGTGCACAATCCCCGGAACCCGGACGTGATGTTCATCTCCGCCGCGGAGCACAACCCGGCCCGCTGGCGCGACGGCGGCGTACCCGGGTACTCCGGGAGCCGCATCTACCGGAGCAAGGACGCCGGGGGTTCCTGGGAAGTGCTCTCCGGCGGCCTGCCTGACCGGATGCAGCAGGAGGTGGGTGGGCTCTGCCTGGAGGCGTGGGATGGCGGTTCTCAGCTGTTTGCGGCGACCACCGCCGGCGAGGTGTGGTGGAGTGAGGACGGCGGCGACGGGTGGTCCCTGATCGCCAGCGGCCTCGGAGCCATCTCCAAAAAGGGCCACGAGACCCTGCTCTCCAGTGCCAACCTCGGGTTCGCCCTGCCGGGGAGGTCCGCCACCTCGACGCTCTGATCTGTGAGGCCGCTACGGATTGAAGGGTCGGTAGCACGCGCTTCAGTGTGATGGGGCGGGAAGCCCCCCTACCCGCCGCCAACGCGCTAACGCGCGCACTACCAACGGGATTGGAGCGGTTGGTAGCACGCGCTTCAGCATATGGGGCGGGAACTCCCCCTACCCGCCGCCAACGCGCTACCAACAGGGGCTGCAGCGCTCCTAAGAGCGGGCTGGCGCCTCCAACACTGTCTCGTTCCCGCCGTCCACCGTAAGCACACTCCCGCTGATCCACGACGCCTCATCCGAGGCGAGGTAGAGGGCCGCGTAGGCAATGTCCTCGGAGCGAGCGCTCCGGATCACTTTCGCGGGCGGGAGCTCGACCCGGCGCTCGGGCACGTTATTGACTCCCCCGGAGGAGGCGATCCCCACCACCCGGATGTTGTCGTCCCGGTACTGGCGGGCCATGGTTTGAACCAGGGCGATGGTCCCCGCTTTGCCTGCGGAGTACCCACTGTGGGCCCGCAAGCGCACATCCTGCGAAGCCGTCATCAGGATGATTACCCCGCCGCCGGCGCGCATGAGGGCCGGGATCGCTTGTCTGGCGCAGTGATAGTGCCCTTTGATGTTGATATCCGTCAGGAAGTCCCAGGTCTTCTCGTCAGTCTCGTGGAGACGCAGGCCCCGTCCCGCCGAGTCCCCTAGGTTACTGAAGAGCACATCCAGGCGGCCGTAGGTCTGTTCCGTATGAGCTACGGCCCGTTGGGCCCCTTCCTCTGTTACCAGGTCCGCGGGCACCCAACTCCCGTCGCCACCCGCGGCCTTTATCTTTGCCACAATCTCCTCCAGCGGGCCGGGACGGCGGGCCGAGACGACCACCTTGGCTCCCTCCTGGGCGAACAAGAGGGGGACCGCGGTTCCCATCCCGCCTCCCGCCGCGGCAACCAAGACGACCTTGTCTTTTAAACGCATAACGTCGCTCCTGGCTTACAGCGTTGGGTGTGGACCTGGCTCGCCCCGAACCGGGCGATTCGTGTGTAACGATACTACGCGCAGGCCCCGTTGGGCGCCCACATAGGTGCGCCCCTATCGATTTGGTTCAATGGAGGAGGAGACGCGGGGTCTGCTGAGCGCACACGCAGGTCGCGCCACGGACTGGATAGTCTTACGGCGAGGAGGCGCGACTTGACAGCTTTCGAAGGCCGGCGCTAGCATGAGCCATCATCATGAGTGAACTGTCGGAAGACGACCCTCCGAGTCGTCCCGGGGTTCTCTACCCCTCCTCTGCTTCCCTTTCCTGTGCCCGATAGCATAGACCCCGGCCTCTGGGCGGCCGTGGTCCTCGCGGGCGGCGCAGGCAAGCGCATGCGGTCCCGTGTGCCCAAGGTCCTGCATCCCATCGCCGGAAAGCCTATGCTACTCCACGTGCTTGCCGCGGTCCGTGAGACCGGTGTGGCGCGGACCGTCCTTGTGGTGAACGACGAGGTGGCGAAGGCGCTCCCTGACGAGGGGTCCGAGGCCACGGGGCAGGCGACGCTGGCAAAACAGTCTCAACCTCTAGGCACGGGCCACGCGCTACAAAGCGCGCAAGGCGCGGTGGGAGACAAGGCTGAGCACCTCCTCGTCGTCAATGGCGACATGCCCCTGCTCCGCTGCGGGACCCTGCAACGGGCGATGGCCGAGCACCTGAGCAGCAGGGCGGCAGTCACTATCGTAACTTGCCACAGGCCCCAGGCCCGCGGCCTGGGCCGGGTCTTAAGGGCGCCTGACGGCAAGGTCAATGGTGTGGTGGAGGAGCGAGATGCTACGCCCGAGCAACTCGCGATGATCGAGACGAACGAGGGCATCTACTGTTTGGACGCGCCTTGGGCGTGGGCCCAATTGGCCGCGCTCCCCCGGGCGCAGAACGGCGAGTACTACCTCACCAGCCTCGCCGGTATGGCCGGCGTCCAGGGTCTTGGTGTCGCCGCCGTTGCGGCAGCGGAGGCGGAGGCCGACGAAACCATGGGCGTCAACGACCGGGTCGAGCTTGCGCGGGCGGAGGCGGCCATGCGGCGCCGTATCCGCGAGACGTTAATGCTCTCCGGGGTCACGATTATCGACCCGCCCTCTACCTTTATCGACGCGGGCGTTGAGATAGACCAGGACACCATCATCCATCCCCACACCACCCTGTCTGGAGCAACTGTCGTTGGCCGGGACTGCGAGATCGGCCCTCATAGCATCCTGCGTGACAGCCGCACCGGCGACGGCTGCAGGGTGCTGGCATCGGTGCTGGAGGAGTCGATCCTGGAGGATCGGGTGGAGGTTGGGCCCTTCGGCCACCTTCGACCGGGCAGCTACATCGAGGAGGGCGTCCATCTGGGGAATTATGTCGAGATCAAGAACAGCCGTATCGGCCGCGGCTCGGCCATCGGCCATTTCAGCTACATCGGCGACGCCACCTTGGGCCGCCGGGTTAACGTCGGCGCCGGTACCATCACCGCCAACTACGACGGTGTGAACAAGCACGAGACTCGTATCGGCGACGAGGTTTTTATCGGATCCGACAGCATCATCGTCGCCCCCGTCACCGTTCACGACCGCGCCGCCACCGGCGCGGGCTCCGTAGTCACCAAGGACGTCCCCGAAGGCGCCTTGGTCGTGGGCGTCCCGGCCCGTCAGGTTCCTAGGGGTAAGCGAAACGACCAGGCCCAACCCGAACGGACCTGAATCGTTGTCGTTATGAGAATGGCCTTTGCCCCACCCCACGTCAGTGGGCCCGCCCGCCCGCCCTCGGATGCTCCGGGACTGTTTGCCTCCTCCCCCGGCCATTTTCACTGGCTGGGATGCCGCGCCACGTGCCCAGGGGGGCTGGTCTTCAACGAGAGACGCGACCGTGTATGGACACCGATAGCCTGATCGCCCTGGCCCTGCTCCTTCTTGGCCTCACCGGGGCGGGTTTCGGCGCGGCCGCGGCCGCCGCCCTCCCCGCGGCGGGGCGCGGACGCCGCCTGCAGAACGGAGAACAAGGCCCCTTGTCCTGGGTCCTGCGCCAGCGCCCTGCCCTTGGCTTCACGACCCTGGCGGTGAGCGCCGCCAGCGTTGCCATCACCTGGGCCGCCGTGGCCTGGCTCCTCTATCCGGGGATGATGCCCCCATGGCCGGCGGTCCTGGCCGCAGCGGCCCTCGCCACCCTCCTCGCCTGGCTGGCCCAGGCGGTACCGTCGGCCTTGGTAGCCAGGGCCCCGGAACGCGCCATACGAGCCCTCGTCTGGCCGCTGCGGGCCCTGCACTTGGCCCTGATACCCCTCACGGCCCTCTACGCCGTCGTCGCTCGATCAACAGGGCGCCGCAGGCGCATTGAAGAGGACGAGGAACTGGAGTCTGTGGTCGAGGAGCTAGGTCAGGAGACCGCGGACTTGGAGCAGCACGAACGGGAGATGATCCGCGGGATCATGGACCTGGAGCACACCACCGCCCGCATGATCATGGCTCCCCGTATGGACATCATCGCGGCGGAGGCGGACGCCCAACCGAGTGAGGTAATCGACCTCGTCACCACTCATGGCTACAGCCGCATCCCCATCTACGAGGAAACCATCGACAACATAGTGGGCATCGTCTACGCGAAGGACCTCCTCAGGGCGACCGGCGCCGCGACGCAGCCTTCCCTGCGGTCCCTCGCCCGGGAACCCTATTTCGTCCCCGAGTCGAAGAAGGTCGACGAGTTGCTGCGGGAGTTCCGGCAGCAGCGGACCCACGTTGCCGTGGTGGTGGACGAGTACGGCGGCACGGCTGGACTGGTCACCCTGGAGGACCTGTTGGAGGAGATCGTCGGGGAGATCGAGGACGAGTACGACCAGCGGAGAGAAGAACCCATCGTGCGTCTCAGTGAAACCGAAGCCGTGCTGGACGCTCGCGTCAGCATCGAGGACCTTAACGACCTCTTCGAGACCGAGATCGAGCATACAGGCTACGACACCGTCGGCGGGCTGGTCTATGCCCACCTCGGGAAAATCCCCACAGCTGGCGACGAGATCCTCGTCAACGGTCTCACTATCTTCGTCGAGTCCACGTTGGGCCGCCGCATCAAGCGAGTCCGGGCCATCCACACCGGGGCGGAGACGGGGACGCCCGACCACTAACAATGATCACACACCTCGCCACCCAAGCGGTCTACGTCGAGGACCAATCAGCGGCCTTGAGGTTCTGGACCGATCAGGTTGGCTTCCAGGTTCACGGGAAACAATCCATGGGTCGTGAGGCCGAATGGATAGAGGTCGGTCCCAAGGGCGCTCAGTCTTGCATCGTCCTCTACCCAAAAGCGATGATGCAGGGCTGGGCCCAGCGGATCCCCTCCATCGTGTTTCAGTGTGATGATGTCGACAGCACGTACGAGGCGATGTCGTCCCACGGAGTCACCTTTCGGGACCGGCCAAAGGATTTGCCATGGGGCAAGTTCGCTATCTTCGAGGACCCTGAAGGGAACTGCTACGGGCTGCGGGGGGTAGCGAGGCCCTTCCTTCCCGTGCCAATTGCCACTTGAACCGGGGGGCGCTGAGATCCCACGGAGGACCGCGAGTTTGGGCGGGCAGGGCACCCGGCACTCGGCATCGTCCCACTCCGGGACCTCACCAGATGACGAACTCCAATGACCCTCGACGGTAAAGTCGCCCTGGTGACGGGAGCGTCTCGTGGCATCGGGCGCGCCATCGCCATCGATTTGGCCCGTCAGGGGGCCCGCGTTGCCGTCAATTACCTGTCGAACAGACAGGCCGCGGAAGAAGTAGCCCTCGCCACCAGGGGCGTAGTCATCCAGGCCGACGTGAGCAAACCAGCCGAGGTCGAAGCCATGCTCACGGCAGTCGTTGAACGCTGGGGGCGGATCGACATCCTGGTGAACAATGCCGGCGTGAACAGAGACAATCTGGTGATGCGCATGTCCGATGAGGAGTGGGACGCTATCATCCGAACATCGCTAAGCAGCGCGTTCTACTGCAGCCGCGCCGCCCTTCGCCCCATGGTCCGCCAGCGCTGGGGCCGCATCGTCAACCTCTCCTCCATCATCGGGGTGAGGGGCAACCCGGGGCAGGCCAACTACGCCGCCGCGAAGGCGGGCCTCATCGGTTTCACCAGGAGCCTGGCCCGGGAGGTCGCCTCCCGGAACATCACGGTGAACGCGCTGGCCCCCGGCTGGATCGAGACGGACATGGTCGCCGCGGTCCCCGAGAACCTCCGGAAGGAGGCCCTCGCACGCATCCCCTCCGGACGCTTCGGCACCCCGGATGATGTGGCAGGGATCGTCGCGTTCCTCTGCACCGACGCGGCGGGTTATATCACCGGGCAGGTCATCGGTATTGATGGGGGAATGATGTTATGAGCAGGAGTAAACTTAAGGCATGGTGAGCACGAGGTTCACGTCACGGGATCTGGAAACGCTGCCACTCAAGA
>CAZPYZ010000134.1:0-9113 GCA_964590215.1 uncultured Dehalococcoidia bacterium
GCCTGAGCACTGTCCTGAGGCTCTCCAGGGGGCCGGGAGAGGCCCTCTGCCTTCCGCCCTCCGCCTTCTGCCCCCTGCCTTCTGCCTTCCGCCTTCTTCCCCACCGCCACCTCCCCGCGCCCCTGGTGTTTATGCTTTTGTAACCCCCGGCGTATACTGGCCCAACAGCGTGTCAGGAGGGCAAAATGGTCCGCTACCTCGCACTCCCGCTTCTCTTCGCCGTTCTCGCCGCTGCCTGCGCGCCCGCGGCGCCACCGCCTGCACCTCCGTCCGCTGGTGCTGAACCCGTCGCGGCCAACCCTGCCCGTCCCATCGAGTTCGTCATCAGCACCGAGCCCGGCGGCGGCTCGGACATCTACGCCCGTTTTATGCAGGGCGTCATGGAGAAACACAAGCTCTCCCCCCAGCCAGTGCTCCCGGTGAACAAGCCCGGCGGCGCCGGTGCCGTCGCCTTCGCCTACGTCTTCGAGAAGCGCGCCGACATGCACTACATCATGATCACCCTTAACAGCTTCTTCACCACCCTCATCGTCCAGAAGGGAAGCCTCCCCTTCCAGTACAGCGACTTCACGCCTATCGCCAGCCTCGCCCTGGACCCCTTCTTCCTCTGGGTCAACGAGGAGAGCCAATGGAAGACCGCCCAGGACTTTGTCGCCGCCGCCAGGGCCGGCGACGTTACCGTCGCCGGGACCGGCGCCAAGCAGGAGGACGAGGTCCTCTTCACCCTCATCCAGCAGAAGGCCGGCACCAGGGCCTTCAGGTATGTACCCCAGGCCGGCGGCGGCGGCGTCGCCGCTGCCCTCGCCGGCAACCAGGTCCAGGCCACCGTCAACAACCCCAGCGAGGGCCTCTCCTTCTACGAGGCCAGCCCCCGTAAGCTGCGGCCCATCTGCACCTTCTCCAACACCAGCCCCGGTGCCGGGCCTTTCAAAGGGCTGGCGACCTGCAAGTCCCAGGGCCTCGACGTCGGCATAGAGTACTTCATCATGCGCTCCGTCATGGGGCCCCCGGGCCTACGCCCCGACCAGGTCAAGTTCCACGTCGACCTCCTGAAAAAGGTGTACGACTCAGCCGAGTGGAAGGAGTTTGCCGAGAAGAACGTCCTCGACCTGAAGTTCGTCGCCGGTGAGGACTTCAAAAAATTCCTCGGCGACTACAACAAGCTCCACGAAGACGTCATGAAACAGGCCGGCTGGGTCCAGTAGCGTTCTACGGCCGTCGTCATGTCCTGAGGGGCGGCGTTGCTTGAGGCGCCGTCCTGAGGCTCTCGAAGGGCCCTCGAAAGCCGGGGCCGCGATGAGATTCTTCACAGCGTCCGAGGGGCGATGACCGCGGAACGCATTACCGGCCTGGCTCTCGTCGTTATCGGGGCCGTGGCCGCCTTCGATGCCTTTAAGGCCTCGGGGTGGGGCCCATCCGGGCCGGACGCGGGGTGGTACCCCTTCTGGAGCGCGCTGACCATGGCAGCAGCGGCTCTGATCGCGGTTGCGGCCACCGTTCGGACTCCCGCACGAGGCGGTGTGTTTGGCTCCCGCGAGGGGCTCGCCGCGTTCTTCAAGGTCACTGCACCGATGTTCGCCGTCGCCGCCGCCATCCCATGGCTCGGTTTCTACCTCACCAGCGGCCTCTACCTGGGCGGCTTCACCCGCTGGCAGGGCCGCTATCACTGGCCCTGGTGCATCGCCCTCGCCGTTGCCGTCCCCTTCGCCCTCTACCTCTGCTTCGAGCAAGGGTTCCGTGTCCCCCTCCCCAAGAGCCTCCTCTACCAGTATGGAGTCCTCGCCTTCTAAATGGGGAAAGAACCCGGTCGGGGAGGAGCGTTGCCTGAGGCCCTCGACGGCCGGGGGGCCACCGCCTTCCGCCTTCTGCCTTCTGACCCATGGACCCCTTCGCTGAGCTAGCCCAAGGCTTCCAGGTGGCCCTCCAGCCCACCAACCTCCTCATGCTCTGCGCCGGCATCCTGCTCGGCCTCATCATCGGCGTCCTTCCCGGCCTCGGCGGCACCAGCGGCATCGCCATCCTCCTCCCCGTGACCGTCTTCGTCGCCCCCACCGCCGGCGTCATCTTCCTCGCCGGCATCTATTGGGGCGCCCTCTTCGGAGGGGTCATCACTTCCCTCCTCTTCAACATCCCCGGTGAGCCCTGGTCCGTCGCCCTCCTCTTCGATGGCTTCCCCCTCGCCAAGCACAAAGGCCGCCCCGGCCTCGCCCTCGCCTCCTCCTTCGTCGCCTCCTTTGGCGGCGCCCTCATCGCCACCCTCCTCTTCACCTTCTTTGCCGTCATCCTCGCCGATTGGGCCCTTCGCTTCGGCCCCCCCGAGCTCTTCGCCGTCTTCATGATGGCCTTTGCCACTCTCATCGGCCTCGGCGGCGGCTCCGCCGTCAAGACCGTCGCCATGATCGCCTTCGGCCTCCTCCTGGCTGCCGTCGGCTTCGACACCATCACCGGCACCCCACGCCTCACCTTCGGCCAGGTCCCCCTCCTAACCGGCATCGGCTTCGTCCCCGCCACCATCGGCCTCTTCGGCCTCGCTGAGATCCTGAACTCCGCCGAGGAGCACGGCCGCCTTCGCCTCGAGGGTGCCATCAGCCGCCTCAGCCTGCGGGACGTGCTGGATGCCCTCAACGAAGTCCGCAAGCGCCTCTGGCTCCTTATCTCGACTTCCCTCGTCGGCTTCTGGATCGGCGTTCTGCCCGGGACCGGCGCCACCCCCGCGTCCTTCCTCGCCTACGGCATGGCCCGCCAGTACGCCCGGGACAAGAGCGGGTTCGGCAAGGGCGAGGTTTCCGGCATCATCGCCCCCCAGGCCTCGGCCGACGCTGCCGGCGTCGGTTCCCTCCTCCCCATGGTGACCTTGGGCGTCCCCGGCTCACCCACCGCCGCCGTCATCATGGCGGGCCTCTTCATCTGGGGCCTCACCCCCGGCCCTCAGCTCTTCGTGACCAACCCCGACTTCGTCTGGGGCCTCATCGCGAGCATCTATCTCGGCCAGCTCATCACCTTCGCCGTCTGTCTGCTGGCAGTCCCTCTGCTGGCCTCCATCATGCGCATCCCCTACGCCATCATCACCCCCTTCATCGTCATCATCTCCCTTCTCGGCTCCTACTCCATCAACAACTCCATGACCGACGTCTGGATCACCGTCATCTTCGGCGTCCTCGGCTTCTGGCTGCAGCGCCTGAAGTACCCCGTGGCGCCCCTGGTGGTGGCCCTCGTGCTCGGTGACTCCACGGAGAAAGTGCTCCGCCAGAGCCTGATCATGTCCGGTGCAGGCGCCGCCATCTTCTTCACCCGCCCCATCTCCGGCGTCCTGATGCTCATCGCCATCGCGCTCTTCCTCGTCCCCCTGGCACAGCGTCTCGCCGCCTTCCTCAAACAGCGCCAAGGCGCTGGCGTCGCCATCCCGTAAGCCCAGCAGCCGGCTCCAACCATGTAGAGCAGGCACCCCCACCTCCCCGAGGTGGCGCGCTGCCTTACCCCTGGAACCCTGGGCTCTGGGCGCTTCGACAGCGCTTGGGAACCTGCCTGAGCCGCAACCTTTACACACCGACATACACATCTCGGGCCCTTCCCCGACTTCGTCTGGCAACATCCCTGACCCAATAGGCCCGGAGCACCATGCGGCGGATGGCGCTCTTGCTCGCACGAGGGGGGCAGCGCTCTGGACGTTGGACCAGGCGCAGGGCACGGAACCGGGAGAAAAGACCCGTGCCGTCCTGATCCTCCAGGCGCAAGCGCTGCTGGACGCGGGCCACCCCTCGACCCTCATTGTCCCCCTTACCACCAACCAGGTGGACGGCGCCGAACCTCTAAGGGTGCGGGCCGGCCGCGCCGGCCGGCTGCGGCGAGCGCCCGACCTATTGATCGACCAACTGCGGGCCATAGACAATCGCCGGTTGGTGCAGGGACCCCTCGCGCGCCTGCCCGATACGCTGATGCTGGAGGTCGGGGAGTCGGTCAAGGAAGTGCTGGACCTCGCTTAAGGCATGCGGGGCCGCGGACTCGGCTCTACCCGCCTGTATGGGGCCGGCCCGGAGAGCACACGCCCTCGCCTGCGCCGGTGGGACCTCCGGCTACTTCCTCATTTCTTACTTCCCCGGCTTCCAGATTCCCAGGTTCCTGCGTTCCCAGGGTCCTCACCAAGTACGAGTTCAGAGTTCAGGGTTCTTGGTTCCGAGTGAACTGGTTTCAAGGGTGCAGCCTTCCGACTTCCCGGGGGAGTCGGGCGGAACTCAGAACCTTGAACCCAGCACTGTGAACAGTTACCCTCCCCAATCGTTGTTGACTTCCGCGCCCGGTACCTGTATAAACCCATCCGCAGCCCCATCACACAATGGAGGAAGGCCATGGCCAGCGAAGCGGAAGCGGCACCGGTTATCGAGCGTATCGACCCCTACGAGGAGTGGCGCAAGAAGGAGGGCGTCCCCCTAGTGGGCGGCGTCTACATCAGGGACATGAAACAGATCGAGGTGGGGCCCTGGGCCCGGAAGGGCGTGAAGGGCGCTCTGCTCTACCTCGACGGCGATGACGAACAGGACGAGCACCTGGTCGAGATCCCGCCCGGCGGCCAGACGGCGCCGGAACACCATATGTACGACGAGGCCATCTACGTCGTCTCCGGCCGCGGCACCTGCACCGTCTGGAACAACGAGAACCAAAAGCAGACCTTCGAGTGGGGCGAGGGCAGCTTCTTCGCCTTACCCGTCAACATTCATTTCCAGTTCTTTAACGGCAGCGGTACCCAGCCGGCCCGCTACTTCTCGGTGACCAACCTGCCCGACATGATGCGGAAATTCCACAACGAAGACTTCATCTTCAATTGCCCCTACTCCTTCAGCGACCGCTACAGCGGCGAGTCCGACTACTTCAGCGGCGAGGGCAAGCTCTATCGTGGCCGGGTCTGGGAGTCCAACTTCATCCCCGACGTGCGCAGGATGAAGCTGTGGGAGTGGAAGGAGCGCGGCGGCGGCGGCACCAACGCCTTCTTCATGCTGGCGGGCGGGAGCATCAACTCCCACATCTCCCGCTTCCAGCCGGGCACCTACAAGAAGGGTCACCGGCACGGCCCTGGCGCCCACCTCTACATATGCCAGGGGGAAGGCTTCGTCCTCATTCAGCAGGATGACAAGCCCCGGCTCAAGTGCGACTGGCAGGAAGGAAGCCTCTACCTGTCGGGCGCCGGCCCGGGGCTGTGGCTGCACCAGCACTTCAACGTGGGGCAGACTCCCGCCGCGTACCTGGTGCTGGGTACCAACAGGTCCCGCAAGCTCGCCACCAGTCGCTGGAACGCCGCCGACCGCACCGATAAGAACCTGGCGGATGTCAGCTACAAGGAAGGTGGCATTCAGACGGAGTACGAGGACGAGGCCCGCGACGTCCACGAGATCTTCGAGGCAGAGCTGGCCAAGCGGGGCGTGCAATGCCGCATGAAGAACCTCATCCCCTATTGCACCGGCACCGAGGGGCCCACCCAGCAGGGCGAATGGGGAGACGAACACTAAGACGAGCTATTAGCCGTTAGCCCCCCATCCCCAATGCCGTGGGGTGGGGGGCCCACTAGGACAGCCGTTAGCCCCCCATCCCGAACCGTGGGTTGGGGGGCGCTAACTGCTAATGGCTAACAGCGGAGCGAGCTAACGGTTAATGGCTAACAGCTAAACCAAAGCGGAGCGACTATGCACGACGACCCTACCCAGCACGACCACGGCCCCGACGAATTGGAGGAGGAAGAGTCCCACCCCGCGTGGGACATGGACACTATTACCCTGACCAGCGTCGGGATAGACGTGGGCACCGCGACCTCCCAGGTGATGTTCTCCCGCCTGCTGCTGAGACGGTTGGGCCTCGAGCTTTCCAGCCGGTTCGTGGTGGTCTCCCGGGATACCCTGTACCTGTCCCCGGTCCACCTTACTCCCTACCCTCCAGGCCGGGAACGCATCGACGACCAGGCCCTCGGGAAGCTGGTCGATGATGCCTACCGGGAGGCGGGCCTGGGCGCGGGGGACGTGGACACGGGGGCCGTCATCCTCACGGGCGAGGCCATCCGGCGGGATAACGCGCGCGCCATCGCCGACCTCTTCGCCTCGGACCGCGGCGACTTCGTCTGCGCCACCGCGGGCCACCACTTCGAGGCACTGCTGGCTGCCCACGGCTCCGGCACCGTCGAGCGCAGCGAAGGCAATACGGACCGCCTGTTGAACATCGACATCGGCGGCGGCACCACCAAGCTTTCCGTGGTCCAGCACGGCCGCGTGCTCCAGACCGCCGCCTTCCATGTCGGCGGCCGCCTCATCGCGACCGACGACGATGGCCGCATCCGGGTCCTGGAGCCCGGCGGCGCCGCCATCGCCCGCAACGCAGGCTTCGAGTGGAAAGTCGGCGACCCCGAGACCCAGGCCGATATCGATCGCGTTGCGGACTGGATGGCCGGCGCCGTCCTCGCCGCCGTCGGGGACGGCCCCATGCCCCCAGAGGTTCAAAAGCTCTTCCTGACCCCCGTTCTGACCATGAAGGGCTATGCCGGGATCGTCTTCTCGGGCGGCGTGGGCGAGTACGTGTACGGCAAGGAAAGCCACTCCTACGGCGATATGGGCCTTCCCATGGGCCGCGCCCTGCGAGAGCGCACTGCCAACGGCACCTTCCCCTGGCCCGTGCTCCCCGCTCGCGAATGCATCCGGGCCACCGTTATGGGCGCCTCCCAGTACAGTGTCCAGGTCAGCGGCAACACCATCTACACCTCCAACCCCGAGGTGCTGCTCCCTCAGCGGAATCTGCAGGTCCTCAGGCCCCATCTCGACCTCGCCGGGGACTTCGATCCCGAAACCGTGGCCTCCGCCGTCAAGAACCACTTCACCCGCTTCGACCTGCACGAGGGGGAGAGCAACGTCGCCTTCGTCTTCGACTGGCAGGGTAACGCCTCCTTCCGCCGGTTGGACGCCTTTGCGACGGGCTTCACGGAGGCCATCCCGAAGACCCTGGAAAGCGGCCGCCCTGTCATCCTCGTCTTCGACCACGACGTGGGCGGCATCGTCGGCGCGCTTCTGAAAGAAGAGCGCAACGTCAAGAGCGAGGTCCTCTCCATCGACGGCATCACCCTCCGGGACTTCGACTTCATCGACATCGGCCACGTCCTCCAGCCCTCCGGTACCGTGCCGGTCACCATCAAGTCCCTCGTCTTCCAGATGTAGTCACGATCCGAGCCCCGACCGTGAGGGAGGGAACCAGCCGAACTACCGCCCAGTCGCCAGTCCGAGCCCCGACCGTGGGGGAGGGAACCACCCGAACCACTACCCAGTCCCCAGTCCGAGCCCGACCGTGAGGGAGGAAACCACCCGAGCTACCACCCAGACGCCAGTCCGAGGCCCGACCGTAACGGAGGGAACCACCCGAGCTACCGCCCAGTCGCCCATAGCTCCCCACACCCGGGCTGCGACGGAGGCTCTCATATCCTGACTTCCTAACTTCCTTACTTCCAGGAGGTGGATGGATGCGTTACAGACCTGTCGGCACGTCCGGGGTGGCCCTCTCCGAGATCGGCTTCGGCTGCGGCGGCACCGCCGGCCTCATGGTCCGCGGCTCCCCCGAACAGCAGCGTGACGCCGGCGCTCGGGCCGTTGAGCTGGGCATCAACTACTTCGACAACGCCCCGGACTACGGCGACCGGGTGGCCGAGGCGAACCTGGGGCGGGTTATCCACGAGCTGGGCATCCGGCCCTACATCACTACCAAGGTGGAAGTCCGCAACGAGAACCTGGCCGACATCGCGGACCACGTGGTCCGCTCCACGGACGAAAGCCTGAAATGCCTCGGCGTGGACTATGTCGACTTCCTGCAGATCCACAACGGCCCCGTGATGAACCAGCCCAACCTGCAGGGCCGCGCCTACAACATCCTTTGGATCGAGGACTACCTGCGGCCCGGGGGCGCGCTGGAGGGGCTGGAGCGCGTCAAGCGCCAGGGCAAGGCCCGCTTTATCGGCTTCATCGTCCGGGGCAATGACATCGGCCCCGTGCGCCAACTCCTGGACACCGGCGTCTTCTCATTGATCAACGTGTCCTACCACCTGCTCAACCCCACCGCCGCCATCCCCAAGCCCCGGGGCCTGGCGGTGGACGTGGACTGGGGGCAGGTCATCAACCACGCCCAGGCCGCCGGCGTCGGGGTCGCCATCTACAGTCCGCTGGCCAACGGCTTCCTGAACGACAACATCGCATCAGGGGGAACGCCTCATCCCCTCGCCGGTGGCCGCAACCGGGAGAGCGCCGAGTACCAGGCCAGCGTCGCCCGCGCCCGGGCCATGCAGCAGATCCTCAGCAAGCCCGGCCGCTCCCTGGCACAGGCCTCCTACCAGTTCCTGCTCGCGAACCCCGGCGTCACCACCGTCCTCGGCGGCTTCTCCGACCGCTCCCATCTCGAGGAGCTGGTCCAGGCCTCCGGCGCCGGGCCGCTGTCAGACGAAGAGATGGCCCGCGTCGAGATGGCCTGGCGCGGGAATTTCGGGCTAGAGTAGGGTGCCATGACGGCGGTGCTCACCCGATATCGGTTCTCGGTAGATGACTACTACCGGATGGTGGAGGCTGGGATTCTCTCTGAGGACGACCGCGTCGAGCTCATCGAAGGGGAGATCGTCGTGATGGCCTCCCCACAGTGACACCGTCGATGAAACGGCCGAGATTCTGAGGTCCAAGGTTGGCGATCGGGCCCGGTTCCGGATTCAGGGACCGTTGCGGCTCGACGGCTTTTCCGAGCCGGTACCTGACATCCTATTGCTGCGCCGCCCGGAACGAGGCTACAGAGACCGGCACCCGACCCCCGAGGACGTCTTCCTGCTGGTCCAGGTTGCTGATACGTCGTTGCGTTATGACCGCGCTGTAAAGGTACCGTTATACGCCCGTCACGGCGTACCAGAGGTCTGGATCGTCAATATCCGCGGGCAGGCAGTCGAGGTGTACCGAGACCCGAGCCCCGGTGGGTACCGGGACGCTCGGACCCTTAAACGAGGCGAGACGCTTCAGGTGCTGGCGCTGCCGGACGTGACGCTAAGGGTCGACGAGATCCTGGGCTAGAAGCACGGCCGGAAAGCCGGTGACACTGGGGCTGCGCCCCAGACCCCA
>CAZPYZ010000135.1:0-9111 GCA_964590215.1 uncultured Dehalococcoidia bacterium
GGAATCCGCAACGTCGGGATCCAGCGCAACCAGGTCCATGATGCGCGCACCCTTGGGATCTGGATGGCGCCCACGCACATGCGCCGCCACTACGATCTGCGTGAGGCCAAGGGTGAGGCCCTGCCCGTCGCCATCGCCATCGGAGTCCATCCGGCGGTCCTCATCGCCTCTCAGTTCCGCCTCGGGTTCGACGAGGACGAGATGCCGGCCGCGGGAGGTATCATCGGGGAGCCCATCGAGCTGGTGCGGTGCGTGACCTGCGACCTGGAGGTCCCCGCCGGCGCCGAGATCGTCATCGAAGGGGAGATTCCCCCCGGCGAGCGGCGCCCCGAAGGCCCCTTCGGGGAATACACCCGGCAGTATGGGATCACCCGCTCCCTGCCGGTAGTGAAGGTCAAGGCCATCACCCGCCGACGGGACGCCATCTATCACAACGTGCTGTCCGCTAAGTCGCCGGAGCACCCCATGATCGGAGCGCTGGGCCGGGAGCCGTCCCTCTACAGAGCAGTCCGGGCCGCGGTCCCCAACCTGGTGGACGTCCACATGCCCTTGGGCAGCGGGGCGAACCCCCACGCGCTGATCAGTCTTCGCAAGGGCGCGGAGGGAGAGGCCCAGAAAGCCGCCTTCGCGGCCTTCGCCCACCAGGACCTCGTCAAGCACGTCATCGTGGTCGACGAGGACATCGACCTGCGGGACCCGAAGGAGGTCGATTACGCGCTGGCTACCCGGGTCAAGGCCGACCGGGACATCTTCGTCATCCCGCGAGTGCGGAGTAACCCCCTCGACCCGGCGGCGGACGAATACGACGTAGGGAAGGCCACCATAGCGAAGATGATCATCGACGCCACCAAGCCACTAAACGCCCCGCCGGGGAGCTACACCATGGCGGAGGTGCCGGCGTCCGAGCTGGAGCGGGTCCGGCGGGAGCGGCAACGCTATTTCGGGAAATAGCGCACACGTTGCGTGGTCTCCCCCTTCTAATTCCAGGTGAACCAGCGGGCAACACCGTTTCCGCAGTGCGTGGTGCGTGGTCAGTAGGGACTGGACGGCAATGCGCGCCTACTTACTACGCACTACTCACTACGTTCGAGCGTTTTGGTACGCGCCCCCAGGATCTAAGGTCTTGGATGCGGCTCTATGAGCCGAGCACGCTACGCGGTGTCCAAAGGGCTGCCCGGGGTTGCGCTTTACCTGCGTCCTCGGACTCCTCCACAGCGGTATCCAGGGAGCGTTCAACTAATGCCCTGAGAAACGGGTGACGCTGCAAGCGGGACCCCCCGCCGAACACCAGCAGCCGCGAGGGGGTCGCTTCTTCCAGGGCGACGGCGGCCGCTGCCGCCCACTGAGCGAGGTGGGCTCGCTTCGTTTGAAGGAAACAGGTCGCTGCCTCCTCCAAACGCCGCTTGAGGGCGACCTGCAGGGCAGGCGTGACGGTTGCGGTAATGGCCTCCTCCAGCAGCGTCTCCCTCGCGCCCCGGTTTCGGTCCGCAAGGAAGGGCGTGGTGGTGGTGGCCTCCCGCCATCGGGGAACGAAGCGCTCTAGACTTTCTTTCTCAATGACCCATGTCGCTATCGCCAATTCGCCCAGTAGTTCGGGAGACCTCGACAGCCAGTCCGGCGCCAACCGGGCCGCGCCCGGGCTGACCGTTTGGCATATCAGGGCCCCTTCGAAGGGGCGCTCCAGCCCCTCCACATCCTCCCGAACGACCAAGTAATCTTCCGGGATCGGGGTTCCTCGCTGCTGGTTCAGGGAGAGCGCTTCTCCCACCAACTGGGCGCCATAGTCTACCGGTAGAG
This sequence comes from uncultured Dehalococcoidia bacterium, assembly GCA_964590215.1. Classification (GTDB taxonomy): domain Bacteria; phylum Chloroflexota; class Dehalococcoidia; order SHYD01; family SHYD01; genus CAZPYZ01. The sequence goes on from CAZPYZ010000135.1 coordinate 1,798, forward strand.
GTGCCCAGTAAGCCACGTCTCGGTCTAGCATCGGTTTCACAGATTCGGCGAAACGCTTCCTGGAAGTGCGGTAAACCTCACAGGAGGTAAGGCCCTTTATCTCGTCAAGCTGGAGGTCTATCATCCAAATGCCTGCCGGCAAGCGAGTGGCAACCAGGATAAGTTCGCGAGCCCCGGTTCCGACCGGGAACGTGGCCCAGACGCCGTAGACGGCCGCCCTGGCTCGAACCGACGGGACCCGAGGCATCGTCACCGGAGAGGCAGGCAGTGAGACACCCGCGGTCCGCAGCCGGTGGAGACCGCGTCCGGCCTCCTTTCGGATCTCCTTCAGCGGTGCGGTCTCGTGAATAGCGACGAGGGCCTCGACCGAGCCCGGCTGAGAGAGTCGCCCGAGGGCCTGAACCGCCGCTAGGGCCAATTCCGGCTCCCTCGTCTGGATCTCATGAAGCGCGCTCACGACAGACGTAGCGCCCTCTTCCGCCGATGCGGCGAGGACCCGTGCTGCCGCCAGCACCGCCTCCCCTGTATGAGGCGAACCGCATGACGCCTGGCTGGGCATGACCGACGCTGCTGCCATCGCGTTCCTGAGTTCCGGATGCTACATCCGTGGTTTACTTGAGGCTGGGCCTACTATAGGTAGTAGTTCGGCTCCAGTCAAAGGGCGAAACCACATGAACGACGACCAGAGCCTATGGGGGCTTACGTGGCTTTCGGCCGTGCCGCGGCGATGAAAGGCCATTGCGGAGCCACCATTCGGGGAGGGGCGCTGTAAGGGTAGGTTGCGAGGGCACCCGCTTGAGAACCAGGCCAACCGACATCAACGGATACCTGGCGACCTTGCCGGACGATGCACGGGCAACGCTGGAGGAGCTGCGCCGCACCATCGGGGCGGTGGCGCCCCAGGCCGTCGAAGCCTTCAGTTACGGCATGGTGGGCTTTAAGTACGCCGGACGGCCCCTGGCCTACATCGCGGCGTGGAAGAACCACTGCGCTCTTTACGGCATGCGCGTTGACACACACCAGGCCGAACTGGCCGCCTATGACACGTCCAAGGGCACCATTCGCTTCCCCCTGAACCAGCCGCTGCCCGAGGCCCTCGTGAAGACGCTGATCAGCGACCGAATCGCAGCGATCGAAGCCGCCGGAGCCGCGCGCAAACGCTAGAAGTGCGGCCGGAAAGCCGCATCTGTCATTGACTTGAAAATGTGGCACAGCCGCCCTCGGCTGTGTTGGACTGCGGGCCGATTTTCATCCCCAGGAGTGCAGGCGCAAGCCGGCGTTGGCGATTGCGAGCCCGCCCTCGCGGCCTCTCCCAGTGCAACGGCTATCGGCGGGCGTGGCAATCCTTCGACAGGCTCAGGACGGCGTCTGGGGTGGGAGGCGATGCTCCGTTGCCGCTTGTGCCCTCTCCGGCCCCCGGATTGCCACGCCGGCAGGATTCTCGGTGGTGCTGGCTTGGTTCGGTACGCCGGCTCTCAATGACATCACGCAGCTGTCACCCTGAGGCACGAAGGGTCTGGCGCAGCGGGGCCTCCCCACCAGATGCTTCCTTCGTCAGCATGACAGTACCCTCGGCCGGTGTCATTCCCGCTATCCCCCCGCTATCCGGCGGCCATCCGCCGCCTGCCGAAGCTCTCGATGAACAAGAGCCTTCCCGGTTCGCCGCCACCCTCCCACGGCCTGGTGAGAATCTCCTGTCTGCCGTAACCCACCATCTGATGGGGCAGGGTTCAGCCTGCGCACAACCGCCCAGGTCGCAGGCCTGCGCCACCAAATCGTCGCGACGGTTGGTTAGCCTTGCAGGGCGGGGGATCAAAATCTGCCGAAGGTCTTGCGGGTCCGTTGTACGCGAGATATAGTGTTTCAAGAGGCTCTGTAGCATACATATAGATTCTTCGTCCGCTTTTCCTCGCCAGGGGCGCCGTCCAGGGAGGTCCGCCTAGTGAAGCGTGGCCGCAAGAAACGACCGGCCCGACCAGCTGTCGGGCACACCGCGGCACCTGAGCGGGGACCAGACAGCCGGGAGCCCGACGCCGGCCTGCGGTGGGGCCTCGCAGCGTTCCAGCGGAGCGAGTACGCCGGCGCGATCGGTGCGTGGCGCCGGGTCCGTCAGGTCGCTCCTTCTGCGGCATTGGATCGGGCGCTCGCGGAGGCGCACTTCCGGCGCGGGCTGGCCGCAGGCAGCCCGGCCCAGCGCGTGCAAGATTTCCAGGAAGCCATCGCTCTGCGTCCCGATAGCGCGGTGTACCACCTTCACTTGGGCCTCGCCCTCCGAAGTTTGGGTCAGTTGGGCCGCGCCCGCGCCGCCCTGGAGGCGGCACACCGGCACGCGCCCCAGGACCAGCGCATCCAACGCTGCCTCGCCCTGCTGCTACTCACCGATCCTGCCCACACCCACCAGGTGCATGAGTTGTTTGCTCAGCCACCCAAAGGCGATGAGATGGCCGCACGGTTGCGGGCGCTTGCTGCCCTGCGCAGCAACCGGCCCGAGGCGGCCGCGGCAATGCTTCAGGGCCGTCCATCGCTATCGCCCCTGGGCCAGCTCACCCTGGGACTGGCCCACCTGGCGGCCGGCGACCCGGAGGTATCCGCGGAGGTCCTGACCAGACTCCGGAGGAGCCGTCAACCGCGACCCGCTGAGGTCGATGACGTGGCAGCGCTGGGCCTGCTTCGGGCGTACCTCCAGACCGGCGCCCTGGGCAGGGCGCTGGGGCTGCTGCGGCAACTCAAGTCGCCCCACGACCCGGCAGCACGAGGAAGCATCGCGGCCGCGGCTCGGGAACTGGGCACGGCTCTCGCCCTCTCGGATCAACTCAAGAGTTCAGTTCTTTCCTTTGAGCACGGGCTCGTCCTGGAGCCCAACGACGCCTTAGTGCGCCATGGCGTGGCCCACCTCCATGAAGTGCTGGGGACCGGCGCCGCTCGCGAAGGCGACCTGGCCCAGGCGATGGCGCACTGGGAGGCGGCGCTGGCGGTGCACCGTGACAGTAGCCGTCTGCTGCACAACCTGGCCCTGGCGGCGGAACGGCTGGGGCGCTGGCAGCAGGCCAGCGCTCACTGGGAGGAAACGATACGTCTCTGGAAGAAGGAGGTCCCGGCCCCTTCGGATGCCTCCGGGGGCGAGCGACGGCGCAGGCTGGCGGTGGCCTATCGTCACCTCGCGGCGGCCCAGGAGGCCGCGGGCGACATCCGCGCCGCCGCCCGTACCCTGGACCATGCCCTCAACTTCGACGCCTCCGACGTGGACCTGCGGCTGCGCGCCGCGGCGTTGCACCTGGACGGCGAGGACTATGGCAGCGCGATCAGCCACCTGCGCCAGGCTTTGAGCGCGCGGCCGGACGATTTCGCTATCCTGTTGGAGCTGGGCACCGCCTGTACCCTACAGGGGGATTCCCAGCAAGCGGTGACCTACCTGCAACGCGCCCGAGCACTCGACAGTGGCAATCCGGCGGTGGCCGCGGCCCTGGCCCAGGCGCATTACGGCCTCGGCCTCGAGTTGGAGGGTGCCCGGCGCTTCAATCAGGCCGTAGAGGAGGTGCAACTTGCCGTCGCCCTTGCCCCCAGGGAACCGGAGTACCTGCAGTGTCTGGGGCGCCTCTGCCTGGCGCTAGGCCGTGTCGCGGACGCCCGGTCGGCCTTCGAGCGCGCCGTAGCGCTGGACCCGAGAAACGCCGTATTGCAGGTAGCGATTGGCGATTGCTACCTGCAATACGGCCGCCGCAAGGAAGCGGAGCACTTCTTCTGGCAGGCCCTACGCCTGGACCGGAGTCCGTCGGTCCAGATCATGGTCGGCATCGCGTACCTGGAGCACGACGATCTGAACCGAGCTGCGGGCTACTTCTTAGGCCTGCTGAAGCTGCGCGACCGGACGGCCCTGCTCACCATCGCGCGGGCCCTCCTCGCTCACCACCAGGACGCGTTGGCGGTCCCCTATCTCGAGCAGGCCGTGGCCCTCGACCGGTCCGACCCCTCCGCTCATAGGGACCTGGCCCTCGCGTACGCCTTCGGTCTGCGCGACTATCGCCGCGCCGCATCCGAGTTATCCGCAGCGGAGACCGTGGCCAGAGGGCAGGACGACCAGGCGACACTGGCAGCCATAGCCCAAGCTCGGCGGATGATCGAGCTGCTGGGAATGGAAACCCCTGTCCCTCGCAGCCTGGCGTTAGAGGGGGCGCGATCATGATGGGTGAGGATCCCTACGCTGTGTTAGGGGTGGCGCCCGGGGCGACGGCCGAGGAGGCGCGCCAGGCCTATTTCCGCATGGTCAGGACCGCCACCCCCGAAGCTCAGCCCGAAGCGTTCAAGCGCATCCGCGCCGCCTACGAAACCTTGCGGTCTCCCCTCCGCCGCATGGAGCTGGAGTTGGAGCGCTTCGACGACTCCGCTGCGGAAGTCGATCTCGACCTGCTCTCCTCTCTTGCCCCCGAGTGTGCGTTCGACGCCGCGTCGCTGCTCCTCGCCCTCGAATGGAACGCCTTGGACCTTACCGGCGAGACGCTCCTGGAAGACCTGACCCTCATCCTGGAGCAGGAGCTTCTGGGGAAATGAGGAAGAGGGAGATCCCAGAAACGCTCAAACGGGCCGTGCGGCAGCTCCTGTTCCTGGAAGTGCGACCGGAAAGCCCAGGTTGGGTGGAGGGCGATCAAGCCGCTTTGCAACCGGGGCGTCGTCCTACGGCCAGAGCCTGCCCTGAGCTGAGCCAAAAGGAAGGCGCGGACGGGCGGGCCCACGATATTGGTGAGGGGGGTTTCCCGGCAGGGCCTCTGGACGATCTATCCATAGGGCAGTCGAGTTGTGAGCAGGAGCTCGCGGCGCTAAGGGCAGAGGTGGCGCGGCTGGGACGGGAGCAATCTCGCGCCATCACCCTGCTGGAGGGTCGCGACGCTGCCCTTGATGACGTGGCCAGCACCTGGGAAGAGCACCTCGCCGAACTGCAACGCGAGGCTCGGGGCATGCGACAGGCGCTGCATACCCTGGAGGGCCGGTTTATCCGGGAAGTGGTTCAGCAACTGCTGCCCGTGGCTGACGCCCTACGCCACAGCGTGGACGCAGCAGAGCGGCTACAGGGCGAGGCGCGGGACGGTAAGATCCCACCCGCGGGCTTGGCGGTGGGAGGCTGGCTGCGGGGCTTGCCGCTGGTGGAGCAGCGACTGCTAGCGCTGCTGGAGTACCTGGGCGCTGGGCCGGTCTCCACCACAGGAACGGCGCAGTACCCGCAGGCCAAGAGACAGGACAGCAGAGGCCCCGACCACGCGGCCTTCGACGGCTGGCTACAGGGTCTGCGCCTCGTCGAGCAGCGGCTGTTGGCGACGCTGGAGCACCTGGGCGCTCAGCCGATCCCCACCGTGGGATGTCTCTTCGATCCGCGTCTGCATCTCGCGGTCGATACGGTCGCCAACCCCGAGATTGCCGAAGCCATCGTGGTCGGCGAAGAGCTTCGCGGCTATACCCTTGGGCAGCAGGTCCTCCGTCACGCCGAAGTAGTGGTGGCGCGTCGGAATATGTCAGCGAAAGCAACCACCAAGCACGAGGAGAACGGCCATGAGCACCATCATCGGCATTGACCTGGGTACCACCTTCTCTCTGGTTGCTGTGCTCGAAAAGGGCCAGCCCCGGATCATCAGCCATGAGGGCGAGAGGCTGCTGCCCTCCGTGGTGGGCTGGTCGCCTCAGGGCGAACTGCTGGTAGGAACACCCGCGTTGAATCAGTATGTCTTGGAACCGGAGCGCACGGTGAAGTCCATTAAGCGGCAAATGGGCTGCCCGGACCCGGTGGCGGTAGCAGGGAAGACCTATACGCCGGCGGAGCTCTCGGCCTTCATCCTCCGCGAGCTCAAAGCCAGGGCGGAGCGTTATCTGGGCCACCCAGTCCAACGCGCGGTGATAACCGTGCCCGCCTATTGCAACGACGCCGCCCGGCAGGCCACCTGGCAGGCAGGCGAGCTCGCCGGCCTGGAGGTGGCCCGCATCATCAACGAGCCCACCGCGGCCGCGCTGGCCTACGGGCTGGACCGCCAGGCCGACCAACAGCTGGTGGTCTACGACCTGGGCGGCGGCACCTTCGATGTGTCCATCGTCGAACTGAGCCAGGGCGTCATCGAGGTGCGGGCTTCTCACGGCGACCTCCGCCTGGGCGGCGACGACTTCGACGACCTCATCCTGCGCGACCTCGCGGATGGGTTTCAGACCCAGCAGGGCCTCGACCTGCGCGTGGACCGCCGTGCGCTGGCGCGGCTTCGTCGTGCCAGCGAGCGGGCCAAGATCGCCCTATCCGACGCTCCCTACGCCCGGGTAACCGAGGAGTTTATCGCCCGCGATCCCAAGGGCGCCCCCCTCCATCTGGACGCGGAGATCGCACGCGACCGGTTCGAGGAGCTGATCCAGCCGTTGGTCCGGTCGACCATGGACTCCGTGGACTTCGCCCTCAAAGACGCCGGCCTTCGCCGCCGTGACCTGCACAAGGTGTTGCTGGTGGGCGGCTCCACCCGCATACCGCTGGTGCGCCGGCTGCTGGCGGAGCACCTGGGCAAGGAACCCCACGCCGAGGTCCATCCTGACGAGGCGGTGGCCCTGGGCGCCGCGGTGCAGGGCGCCATCATCGCGGGTGAGCCCATCGAGGCTGTGCTGGTAGATATAGCGCCGCGGTCTTTGGGGATTGAAACCGCCCGCATCGTCCTGGACTATCCTGTGTACGATCGGTACTCCGTCCTGATCCCCCGCAACTCCACGATCCCCTGCTCGAAGGCCCGCTCCTTCTACACCCTAAGCCCACAGCAGGACCAAGCGCAGATCCGGGTGTTCCAGGGCGATGAGGCCGTGGCCTCCCGTAACCAGTTCTTGGGTGAGTTCCGGTTCAAGGGTATCTCTCCCGCCCCACGGGGCCAATCAAGGGAGGTGGTCGTGCGGTTCGACTACGATGTCAACGGGATGGTCAAGGTCTCGGCCATGGACCGAAGAAACCATCGCGCCGAAGGCGTTACCGTTACAGCGATGCGTCATGAGGCGAGACGCGTTGACGAGGAAGAGGCACCCGACGAGGCAAGGCCCGTGGCCCGTAACCGGCGCCTGGAGCGGGAAATCGACTCGCTCCTCCGGCGCGGCGGACGGCTTGCGGGCCGGCTGCGAGCGGGGGGGCAGGTCCCCTTGGCCGATGAAGTATCGGCCGCAATGGACGACCTGGACCGCTCCCGGAAGGGGCGCGACTACGAGCAGGCTCGCGTGCTGATGGTAGCCCTGGGTGAGCTGATCTACCTCCACGATGGTTAGCCTTGGCGCGAATAACGGCAATCTCGTGAAGACCTAGGAGTGCGGCCG